>JAIOQC010000055.1 GCA_021413565.1 Candidatus Nomurabacteria bacterium | reverse complement strand
CATTGAGCAAATATTAACAGCATATCCAGACATAAATATAGACCACATAAAACCAAAAGATAAAGATATTAAATTAGTGGCAAAAGCAAATTCTAAACTAGAGGGAGATGAGGTGGGCAAACTTTCTCCAATCAAAGAAATCCTAGAAAATCAAGGTCACAATTTATCTTTCGAAGAGATTCGATTAGCAAGATTATTTATTTAAATTAATAAATTTTGTGTATGAAAAAAGATACTTCATATCTCGAATATATACTCTATGATGTACTTGGACATATCGACGGCATCACATCGCAGTCTATGTTTTCAGGATGGGGTATATACAAAGATAATGCAATTATCGCCATCATAACTGACAGTGAACTATACTTCAAGACCAACAAAGAACTGAAAGAAAAGTATATTCATAATGACTATCATCCTTTCAGTTACGACCGTAATGGCAAAACAGTCCATCTAAACTATATGAGTGTCAAAGCCGAAGACTTAGAGAACAAAGAGGAGATAGAAAGGAGGGTGGAGGAATCGTATGAAGTAAGTATAGAAAAAATAAAATAATATATGGAAAAAATACTTTATAAAAAAACACAGCCTCAAAAACCCTCATACTGTTCTTATGTTGAAACATTACCAAAAGACAATATTCATCGTGCATATCATGATACGAGTTATGGTTTTCCAATTAATAATGACAATGAATTATTTGAACGGTTGGTGCTTGAAATCAATCAGGCAGGTTTAAGTTGGGATACAATACTTCGTAAGCAAAGAAATTTCAGAAAAGCATTTAATAAATTCAATATTAAAAAGGTGGCATCGTATGACGACAAAGAACAAAAACGGTTGCTCTCTGATATAGGTATCATTCGAAATCGTTTAAAAATTGAAGCAGTAATATATAATGCAAATGCTATACAGAAACTCCAAAGAGAGCATGGTTCATTTAAAATGTGGCTTGATTTACATTATTCAAAAACAAAAGAAGAGTGGATTAAGATTTTCAAAGAAACATTCAAATTCACCGGTGGGGAAATAGTGAATGAATTCCTGCAAAGCACTGGATATCTACTCAATCCACACGATACACGTTGTCCAATTTACAAAAAGGTAATCAAGTCCAAACCAGCGTGGTATACTTATTCTATGAAAATAATTAAACCAAAAAGAAATGTAAAAGCATTGGTGCCAATGCAAGTAAAAGGGGACAAGAAAAGAGAATTTGCAGTAAAGCATCATCCGGATTTAAAGCCTAAAAATAAAAGAGCAAAATAAATACAAAATTGACATAATATGTGATTGTGTTGTATTACAAAAAGAGAACAAATATGCTTGCGTTAATATCAAATAGAGCGTAATATATTAAATGAGTTTCGTAAGTCTGACGGATACGACTGTAAAGAAATATCTTCAATAGCAATATTGATAGTGCTTGTGGGACTCATAAAGAATGCGTACGATTTTTATTAATCGGACGTCTTTTTTATTTTAAGTAGAAATTTATATTTAATTAAAATTTACCTATGATATATATTGATGTTAGAACAAAAGGTGAGTACGATACAGATCACAAAGCAGAAGCACTGCACCACGATATTATGGATATGATGCAGGGTAATTTCCCAAACATAGACAAAGACACAGAAATAATTCTTTATTGTGAATCTGGCAACAGATCAATGATGGCAAAGAATATGATGGAAGATTTCGGCTTTACAAAAGTAATTAATGGAGGAAGTATATACGATATATAAATAAACAAAAAGACCATCGCATGATGGTCTTTTTGTTGTAATATTGTAATTACTTTTTTTTCTGTCCTTTTCCTTTTTTTGTAACCTTAGTCTTCCTACTAGCAACCTTCTTTGCGAGCATTTCTTTCTTAATCGCAAGTCGCTTTTTTGTCTTATGGGAATGTATTGACTTTGGTTTTATACCAAGGTTTGTGCTTCTTTTTGCCATTGATTATATGGGATCACATCACACTAATTAAATGCGACGCTATCATATTACTAATAAGTGTTTATATTATACTTCAAATCTATTAATAATCCTAACTTAATCAAGATAAGATCCTAAATTCACAGACACTTTGATGTCTATTTTGTGTATAATATAATCATAATGAAAATAATCGTAAAGGCTAAAGTAAATGCCAAAAAGACAGGAATAGAGAGATTAACTCAATCATCTCAAAATCTTCTAAATGAAGAAAATAATCTTGATGTATACAAAGTTGCAGTTCATGAACGTGCAGTTGATGGACAAGCCAATAGGGCGATTGTAAGAGCAGTTGCAGAACATTTCAAAGTTGCACCATCACTTGTAACAATAATTTCTGGACTAACTGCCAAAACTAAAACTGTGGAAATACTGCTATAGATTTTATGTTATAATAAAAAAATGGACATACTTGCACACATGCTTTGGGCCAACTATGGTGCTCAAGCCGGTAATATAAAATTAAAAAAAGAAAAGAAACCATTAATCAATTTAACTTGGGTTACATTCTGGAGTGTTTTTCCAGATTTATTTGCTTTTGCTATTCCAATGGTAATTGCAATACCAGCAATTATTATGAATGGTTTTAATCTTACTCGTCCTGATATGTTTGGATTACCTGCCACTCTTTATCAATATAGTCATAGTTTAGTTCTATGGGCTATTATTTTTATTTTTGTTTGGATATTGGCGAAAAGACCACGATTAGAATTACTTGGATGGTTGCTACATATACTCATCGATATACCATCACATTCAGCAACCTTTTATCCAACACCATTTTTATTTCCAATTTCTGAATATAGATTCAAAGATGGTATTTCATGGTCAAATACAACATTCATGATTATTAATTACTCTTTGCTATTAATTGTGTCACTATATATCTTTAGAAAAAACAAGAAGGCGAGATTACTGCATAAATAAATGTATTATGTTTATATAATTTCATGTGCTGACAACACTCTCTATACTGGAATTACCACCGATATTGTGCGTAGGCTTAAAGAGCATAATAATACCAAACTTGGTGCTAAATATACCAAAGGACGTGGCCCATTTACACTCGTTTATTCTCGCAGATTTCGTAATCGCTCAAATGCATCGAAAGAAGAAATTAGGATTAAAAGGTTAAATAGGAAAGATAAATTAATATTAATAGAAAGTAAGAAATCCTAGTTGGTCTTACGCTACTTTGTAAGACATGATATAATACAAAACATGAAACAAGGCAGACTAGACGCACTCGCAGATGGCATCTTTGCTATCGTTATGACTATTTTAGTATTTGAAATACGCATACCTGAATTTGCTGGACACACAAACAATCAAGAACTATTAAGAGCAATTATTAATTTATACCCACTATTTCTAAGTTATTTATTGAGCTTCTCATTACTCTTTACATACTGGCGTAGTCATCATTACATTGCTTCTGTTTTAGCAAAAAATATTGATATACCATTATCAAATCTTTCAGCATTATTTTTCTTTTTTGTTGGACTTGTACCATTTTCATCACACTTACTTGGTAGTTATCATTACACACAAACAGCGATTGCACTTTTCGCGACCAACATTGTCTTAATAGGACTTTCACTTTTTGTAATGAGACGATATGTAATAAAAGCTCATGATATTAAAAATTCACCATATACTAAAATAGAAAATGCTCACGCAAATGTTAGAATTCTTCTGCCGGTTGTTGTATCAATCTTGGCTGTAGGTGTGTCATTTTTCCACAAGAACATAGCTATGACATTTTTCACTCTGGCTATTATATTTAACTTATCTCGACGCAGTACACGATTGATGTTTTGGGTTTTTAATCCATTTATAAAACAGAAAGAAGATAATAAGGTAGATTAAATATGATTAAAAATTTCTTCATCACTATAATAATAGTTATTGCGGTTTTAGGTATATACAAAGTTTACAAAAATGTATCTTCTACTTTTAAAAATGCACCTTCTAAAGAAACAGTATCCACAGACAAGAAAAGTGAGGTTTCAAGTAATCCAACTATACTCAATACAACTTATATCACTTCAGATAATTGGCCACCCAAGTTTGAATATACTGAAAAAGAATTTACTTGTACACCTACTGAAAATCCAGTCAACATGGGTGCAAACACAAAACAAGTACTTATACAAAATAGACCTTATTGTATAACAACTTCAAGTGAAGGTGCTGCAGGAAGTACATATACTACTTATACTTATCAAACCACTGAACAAAAAACTAATGGTCTGACTACTAACATAAAAACAACCTTTGTATTACGTTTTGTTCAATGCGACAACTATCCTGAACCAAAAAGAACAGAATGTAAGACTGAGAGAGAATCATTCAATATTGATAAAATTATTGGCGAACTAGTACAAAGATTAAAATTAATGTAAATTATATATTATGCAAAACAGTCTTATTAAAATACCACTTATCGTTATTGGATTTGCTATTGTGTTTAGTATTATTTGGAGTATTTACAGACCAGCACCAATGAGCCCAACAGTAACTCCAATTACAAGCAATACAGACACTGAAAATTCAAAAGATTCAAATACAATGTGTTATTATCGTGCCGATAAAACAAAGAGAGGATTGTACGACCGGTATTATGTAATATTAAATATCGAAGGCAATAAAATCACTGGCGAATTCAAAAATCTTCCAGCTGAAAAAGATTCAAAAGTAGGTACTTTCGAAGGTGTTATTGAAAACCAAAATGAATTATCAGTAAGTAATATTGCTACACTATGGTGGAACTCACTTGCTGAAGGTATGAACAATAAAGAAGAACTCGTCATAGTGTATGACGAAAATTCTGCAAAAGTTGGTTTCGGCGAAATGATAGAACAAGCAGATAAGACTTTTGTGTACAAAGATAAATCAAATATAACTTATGGCAATATCATAAATAAAATTGATTGCAAAATTTTAGACCAAATGGCTTTTATTGAAAAATACATTCAAGACAATATTAAAACTATCGCCACAAACCAACCAGTATTAGGAGGTAGTTGGTACACAACAAATGTTGTTGCTGATATTGAAAAAAGCACAGCAAATGTTACCTATGAAGACGGACACGTACAAAGCAAAGGTTTAGTTGAATACACCTTTGATAAAGAGAAGGGAACTATTACAATCATTAAATTTACAGTAATAAAATAAACATGGAAGAAGAAACACAAGAATTAAACCAAAAAGAACCAACTTGCAACAGGTGTGGACTACGATCTTACAATGATTCATGCCAGAATTGTGGTTCACCAATTGTTAATAAAAAAGACGAGGAAGATGAAGAATACGACTGGAGAGAAACAAAAAGATAATATACTTCCAAAAAATTATAAAGTTGATATAATAAAAAAAGATTATTAATAAACAAAAATAAAATTATGGCAAAAGGAACTGGTCATCGTAAAGAAGTAAAGAAACCAAAGAAAGATAAAAAGAAGTAGCAAACAAAAAATCCTCAACTTTCGTTGAGGATTTTTTGTTACAAGAGGTTAAGCGCGTTGTACGTTTACAGCACTAGGGCCCTTTGCAGTTTCTTCTGTTTCAAAAGATACAGCGTCACCTTCACGTAGTTCGTCAAAACGTACGTCTACAAGAGAATTACTGTGGAAGAATAAATCCTTCGCAAGTCCTTCTGCTGTGATGAAACCGAAACCTTTATCAGTGATCTTTTTGATTGTACCAGTCATGATTTTAGTTTAGATAAATAAATAATTACAAATAAGATGAATGTTTGAGAAATCGACTCGTTTCGAACTATACGTCCTTTGTGAGAGTATAATACAATTTTTGTATTTTTTTGTCAACCAATATAAACAATAGTAGGGGAGCAATATATCAGAACTTGACAAAATAACTTATAAATGCTATTTTTAACTTAGTTGAAATACTCCTTGTGCGTGTAAATAGTGTTTCAATTTTTTACCAAAGATTCAATAATCTCTGGTAATCATTTTATTTTTGAAACACGTAAAATATAATAATATGTCTACATATAACAAACCAGGATCAAAAAGACCCTCATATTCATCTGGGTCAAAACCAGCAGGCTCTAATAGTCGTTTTTCGTCACGTACAAGCACATCCGGACCCCGTACAGCATCACGCAGTACATCCACATCTAGTACGCCTAGATCGTCATTTACAGGCTCAAAAACGAGCTTTTCTAGCCGACCTACAACACGACCAGGTAGTAAGCCTTTTGGTCGTAGTCCTTATAAAAGTGGGTCCTCAAGACCTTCATCAAATCGTGGTGGACGTGGTGGAAAGAAAAGTTCATTTGAACGCATTGATGTTTCTCGATTTATTAGTAAAGCAACAATCGTAGAAAAAGAAGAAATTTATTTACCAACACACACATTTGCTGATTTTAATATCGACCCAAGACTCAAAGCTGCTATTGCTCATAAGCAATACATCTACCCAAGTCCAATTCAAGACAAATCTATACCACATGCACTAGAAGGTCGTGATATCCTAGGTATCGCAAATACTGGTACTGGTAAAACTGCAGCTTTTTTGATTCCAATCATCAACAAAATTTTGCTTAACAACAAAGAGACTGCAATCATTATTGCGCCAACTCGTGAACTCGCATTACAAATTGAAAAAGAATTTAATGAATTTGCTGTTGGTATGAAAATGTGGGCAGTATCTTGTGTTGGTGGTGCACCAATCTTTGCACAAATCAAAAATCTACGCCGAGGATGCAATCTAGTTATTGGAACACCAGGACGACTATTAGACCTAGTTAAGCGTGGAGAGATTGATTTATCAACTACACGAAATGTTGTACTTGATGAAGCCGATAGAATGCTTGATATGGGATTTATTGATGACATTACATTCTTGCTTGAAAAAACAGCAAACGACCGTCAAACATTTTTGTTCTCAGCCACACTACCTAAACCAATTGAAGTACTGATAAGTCGTTTTACTAAGGATCCAGTACGGGTTATTGTGAAGACTCGTGATACATCAAAAAATGTTGAACAAGATGTTGTTCGAGTAGCCCGTGGAATCGACAAGATTGATGTTCTTTGTGAACTATTATCAAATAGTGCTGAATTCAAAAAAGTAATTATCTTTTCTGAAATGAAGCATGCTGTAGAAAAACTTTCAAATGAATTGGTAAAAAGGGGATTCAAGGCAAATTCAATCCATGGTGACAAGCGTCACAATGAACGTCAAAGAGCTTTAAAGGCCTTCAAGGAGGACCAAATTGATATCCTAGTAGCGACTGATGTCGCAGCTCGAGGACTTGATATTCCAGATGTCACTCATGTGATTAACTACGA
Source organism: Candidatus Nomurabacteria bacterium (assembly GCA_021413565.1). Lineage (GTDB taxonomy): Bacteria > Patescibacteriota > Minisyncoccia > Phycocordibacterales > UBA9973 > UBA8515. The sequence goes on along the minus strand of JAIOQC010000055.1, from coordinate 1,801 downwards.
AATACCTCAAACTTATGATACTTATGTTCACCGTATTGGCCGAACTGGCCGTGCGAGCAAAAAAGGTGTTGCTCTAACATTCGTCTCATAAAAATTAACACAAAAAGGATAGTAAAAACCAGTGACTATGTCACGGGTTTTTACTATGCAATAAAAAAATAGTATTGACAATTAATACTAAAATTGGTATTTTTAATTAAACTTTAAAAAAACAAAGGTATGAGCAGAAATTCAAAGCAATCGCATTCATCCTCCAATGCACACAGAGGATCTGGTAGTGGTAAGCAATTTGCAAACCAAAAGCATGGTAAATCCAAAAAAGATTCCAGGCGGATTCCTAAAAAATATGCTTCTAACGCAGAACACCCTATAAGAAGGGAGCGATGTGACATTTGCATGATTTTATTGCCAATTCATGGCAATAAAATTGCCGTGCAATTCAAAGAAGTATCAACATTAACAGGAACGGCCTTAGTGACTGGCTTAACCATTTCTTGCAAAAGCCGTAGGGCTTCAAGTGTACCACCAATTGCTCTGTGTAAGGAAAGTCAGGAAAAATTCAATATACCTGAAAAGTATGCACAGGTGCAGAAACGAACAGATTGTAAAGAAAATGGAAAAGCCATTTATGTTTACACCATGAAAGAAATTTCAATGATGCAGGCCAGAGACCTGAAACTTCAATGGTTGGACATGGAAACTGTCGTTGAAAATTTGACTATTAGCGTCAAAGAAGAGAATGGAGATGAGAGGACTTATGCAATTGCAGAATTGTTTCAGGCATGTGTTGGAGAAATCTTCAGCAAGTATCAGCTGACTCAACAACAGCAGAAAAAAATAGCTTAATAAAAGCTGAACAAATTAAAAAAGGTCAATTGTATTTACATATGATTGACCTTTAAATTTGCCAATACAATGTCGTAAAAGATATATTGTGCGACACTCACTCCTAATAGAAAAAGGTCTATAAAGGACCCTTTCTATACTCCCCCCCAACAATTATGAAGTTGATTCTGTGTATAAAGTTATGCATGAATTAAATGCATTAACTCCAGTATTATATTCTGCAATTTTTATTTTTGTTTCAGAAATTAATAAATTATAAATTTCTACTAAATTATTATATTCATTAATTTGCTCATTCTTGGACTTTCCTTCGTATACTGCCCCACTATCGATTCTTGCTCGACGCAAGGTCAAATCAGCGTCCATAGTCTTTATACGCTCCTGATTGGCTTGTATTACGCCATGTAGGACTTCATCGAGCGCAGGACAAGCACTTTTAGGCAAACCGAAGTGCTGAACAGCCATCCAAGTCTCACGACCCTCAAAAGTTCCTTTACCTACAGCAACACCTATTTGTGTATACTTTGTATTCAAAATATTGGCACGGTGACCAGGACTTGCCATCCATGCAGCCACCAATGCTTCATCATTTTTAAAATTACCTAAGGCAAGGTTTTCACCTATAATAATGTATTCATAAGAAACTTGATCTGCTAAATCAGAAGCACCCTTACCACTCGGAGATTCGTGTTCAAAATATTGCCGAGCAAACATATCATTTAATTTCATTTGCGCCGAAACATTTAATTTTGAATTCTCAATCAATGCAGGCAGATTACCATTATTGAGTCTGGCTTTGTTGGTAAACATAATCGTATCAGCAACAGATAGATTAATTGTACTAACTCCCAGCAATGCACTCGCTACACGCAATGGTCCTGGTGATTCAACAACAATACTAGGCTTAGTTACTGTTTTAGTTTCAGATGTATCATTTTTAATACCATTAACTATA
>JAIOQC010000066.1 GCA_021413565.1 Candidatus Nomurabacteria bacterium | reverse complement strand
AAGAATTAAGAGCAAAAACAAAATCATCACATAATAAATATTTTGTAATGCGACATGGTCAGACTCATCATAATATAGATGGGGGAGTTAGTATTTCTTTTAATAATGGAGATCATTTAACAGATTTAGGTAAAGATCAGGCAACAAAATCTGCTGAATTATTAAATAATGAAAAGATTGATATTATTATTTCTTCGCCATTTGTTCGTACTCGCGAAACAGCAGAAATTGTTGCTTCGATTGTGGGTATTGAAAGTGGAGATATTGTATATGATGAGCGTTTACACGAGATGTCTATACCTATGTATGAAGGTAAAACTTGGGCAGAATACCATATATGGATGTAAAGAATCGTGTAATGAGCTTCATGTATGAGATTGAGAAAAAATATTCTAATAAAAATATTTTAATTATTACTCACGGTGGTCCAGCGTGGCTCACTTTTGCTGGGGCGAAGGGGTATACAGCAAATGAGTCATTGGAAATGATTCGCGATAAAGAAGATTTTCATTATATGGATAATTGCGAATTTGCTGTTTTAGATTTTGTTCCATTACCACATAATGAAAATTATGAACTTGATTTCCATAAACCATACATAGATGAAATAACTCTTGTGTCTGAAGATGGAGAAGATATGAAACGAGTCAAAGAGGTGATGGATGTTTGGTTTGATTCAGGTGCAATGCCGTTTGCCCAAAATCACTATCCATTTGAAAATAAAGATTTGGCCTACCCTGCTGATTTTATTTGTGAAGCAATTGATCAAACTCGTGGTTGGTTTTATACATTGCACGCTATTGGTGTATTAATGGGTAAAGGTAAAGCATATAAAAATGTTATTTGTTTAGGCCATATTCTAGATGGCAATGGCAAGAAGATGTCAAAATCTCTTGGCAATATTGTTGACCCTGAAATTATGATTAATAAATATGGAGTTGATACATTGCGCTTATGGATGTATTCGGTTAATCAACCTGGTGAGTCAAAGAATTTTGATGAAAAGACTGTTGCTCTTTTGCACCAACAAGTTTTTGGTTTACTTTATAATGTTTTGGCTTTTTATGAACTATATAGAGATGATGAATCAGAAAATAGTAATCCAACTGTAAGTTCAAATGTTTTAGACCAGTGGATATTAACTAGATTAGATGAATTAGTAGTGTCGTCAACGACAAATTTGGATAATTATAAATTACTAGAACCAGTTCGAGCATTGCGTGACTTTGTAGATGATTTATCTACTTGGTATTTGCGTCGTTCTCGTGATCGAATTAAAAATGGAGATATTTATGCGAAAGCAACTTTGTATTTTGTGTTGAAAACTATAACAAAGATTATGGCACCATTTGCACCATTTACCGCTGAAGATATTTGGCAGAAATTAAAAAAGCAAAATGACGAAAGTAGTGTTCATTTATCAAATTGGCCAGAATTGAATGAAATAAATAATAATGTAATCAATGAGATGAAAACAGTCCGCCAGATTGTGACAGCAGGTCTTGAGGCTCGTCAGAAGGCTGGTATAAAAGTTCGTCAACCACTCGGTAAATTAAAGATTAAGAATTACACACTAAAAGGAGAGTATAATGAGATTCTAAAAGATGAATTGAATGTGAAAGATATTGTTGTTGATGATTCTATAGAAAATCTTTTAGAAATTGATACTCACATAACCCTTGAACTTCGCACTGAAGGGAATTATCGCGAACTTGTTCGTGCTATCCAAGATATGCGTAAGAAACAGGGGTTGAGTCCCAATGATGTTATTGTGCTTGAAATACAAACAGGTATTGAAGGACAAGAAATTATCTCTTTGTTTAAAGATGAATTACTCAAAACTGTTGGTGCTAAAGAAATAAAATTAGTTGAGAATCAAGGGCAAGAAGTGAAAATTGAAGAATTGTTGTTTAGTGTAAATATTGTGCTCTAATATAAAAAGTATGCATCACATCTATCACACAAAAAGTTTTGTTATTGGGTCTTATAATCGAGGTGAAGCAAATAAAATACTCGTGCTTTATACTCGTGAGATGGGACTTGTGCGAGCAGTTGCTCAAGGTATTCGACTTAATAAATCAAAATTACGATTTGGATTACAGGATTTCTCTTATGCTTCTGTTGATTTAGTGCGAGGGCGTGATATTTGGCGTGTGACATCCGGCAGTACT
>JAIOQC010000063.1 GCA_021413565.1 Candidatus Nomurabacteria bacterium | reverse complement strand
TACTTCTTTGTCCCAACGAGCTCGAATTCTTTTTGCTCTTTTATTACTTGGTGTAAAAGGAATACGATTTTCAGTCACGACTTGATTAAGAAACATTTTAATTCCCGACGTTAAATCAAGGCCCATAGACTCAAGCGTCTTCTGAGCCCCGTCCTTAGTCTTCTTATCAATACGAATGTTGATTACAGTGTTCATGGATTAAGTATATACAATGTATATACAATGTCAACTACACAATATTTCTCAAAAAGCTCCTCCTATGAACATCACTTACCCCATATTTCCGAATCGCCTCCCTATGTTTCTTCGTCCCATAACCTTTATGAATCTCAAATCCATAGACTGGATATTTCTTAGCAAGTTTAGTCATATAAGCATCGCGCGTGACCTTGGCAGCAATTGAAGCAAGTGAAATACTGAGCTCTTTTTCATCGCCTTTGATAATGGTCTTTTGATACATAAACTCCCTCGGTGCTTTTAATCCCCCGTCGAGCAAGACCAAACATTTCTTTGGATCCATCTTAAGTCCATAGAGAGATTTTTCTAGTGCAGTACGAATTGCCCATGATAATCCTTTGCTATCAATTTGTTTGGGAGAGATTGAAGAGATAACAAAATTGAGTTCTTTCTTCGCTTGTAACTCGAGCATATATGCATGCCACTTCACTCGTGATTCATGAGTAAGCTGTTTTGAATCTCTAATCTTGGCAAATTGTCGACGGGTCATCGAAACAGGAATAACACAGGCACCGACCGTCACCGGGCCAGCGAGGGGTCCACGACCGACTTCATCGATGCCAATAATATGCGTCACATCCTTCGGGAGCTTCATGTGATTATTTATTCCACGGCTTTAGGACTCTCTGGATTATAGATACTGACTCGTTCCCAATCAATAGGTACAACTGCTTTTATTTCTAAAGTCTCTTCGTCATAATCAATCATCAAATCTTTAATACCCCATTTTTTATCAATTCCGAGTTTAGATCGAAAACGTTCAGCCAATTCTTTATTCTTGTCTGAAATTACTTTCATAAAGCCCTGTATCTGCTCATCTGTATATTTTCCTGATACGGTAATTTGTTGTTCAATATCACGACCAGAGACACCGGCTACTTTACGCATCAACAAATAACTTGGATCTTGTATATCTTTAGCAATAATCATACCTATAGGCTTTGCTGTTGGCAGATCCTCTTCATATGCAGAGACAAGAACAACATACTCATTTCTAGTATCAGCTGTCTTTGATGGCTCCATCATTTTAGAGACCATTTCTTCTCCTTCAGGAAAGACAACTAATTTTGTCTGTTCCTTATACTTTTCCGAACTCTCTTTATAGACCTGTCCATGAGAAAAAATATACTCAAGATACTTCTCTGGGGCATCTTGAAAATCATTCGGTAAAAACTCAAGCATCTCTCGTCGAATAGAAATAATATATCGATCGAGAATAATTTCAATATTATCGGTTGCTAATCCTTCAATTACCCGTTGCTTCCTTTCTTGAGGAGATGGAATAGAATTTACAGATCCTTCAAAATTAGAATTCATACTGTAAAGTATACTCGGATCATTATGTTTTAGCTACTAAAAATTGATCTTGACTGAAATAAAGGTAATTTGATATACTATAGATCTAAATGGCTGAGAAGCCCCACCTTACAAACCGTAAGGAGAAAATGGAACAAGCAATTATTTGAGCATATCAATAATTGCTTGTTTTATTTTTGTATATTGATCAGAATCTAAAATACCAACTTTTTTAAGCAATCTTTTAGTATCAATTGTTTTTAATTGTGACAAAATAACAAATCGATCCTTATTGTCAGATAAATTAAGTGGATAGTAGTATACACCTTTTTTATTTTTAGTTGTAATCGGCAGGCATAAACATAATTCTTTACTAAATCCTTTTATAACAAGCATTGGCCGAATAAATTGGTCTCCTTTACCATTTTCTTCAAAACCAACATTCCTTCCTACAGAACACCACCATATTTGTCGTTCACGATAAAATCTATGATTAAATATTGTGTGAATATCTTTCTTTAACACATTCCATTCATCAAAATCTTTATGCATGCCAACATTATTACAGATCAACATAAAATCCCTCTCAAAAATAATTCAAGGAATAGTCAAGAAGCGTCAAGCTTTCGATAAATGCTATTTAGCGCTACAATAGAACCCTATGGCCGATGCCCCAACACCTGCAATCAATCATCAAACAGATACCACGCTTCCAAAGGTGTTCTGTCATTTGCATGCCCACTCACACTATAGTCTGCTTACTGCCCTGCCCAAGACCCAGGAATTGGCCAAGACTGCTAAGAAAATGGGTATGCCCGCTATTGCCTTAACCGACAATGGAAACCTTTACGGTGCCATTGAATTTTATAAAGACTGCAAAAAAGAAGAGATTAAAGCAATTATTGGTATCGATGCCTATGTGGCCTTGCGCACACGAAATGATAAGGAGGCAATCGATAAACGAAAGACGCGCTTGGTACTCCTTGCAAAAAATACCGAAGGCTACAAAAACCTTATTAAAATTGTTACTGCTTCACATCTTGAAGGCTTCTATTACAAGCCTCGTATTGACCGTGAACTTTTAGAAAAATATCATGAGGGACTGATTGCTATTGCACCTGCCCTGTCGAGTGATATTGCCGCTGCACTCCACGTCTCTGATCAGGAAAAGGCCCAAGAGAAAGTCGACTTCTACAAAAAGCTTTTTGGTCCTGACTTTTATTTAGAGGTCAGTCATCATCCAGAAATTGAAAATCATGAAGTATTGATGCGCGACGTTATTGCCCTCGGTAAAAAGACCGGTGTACCACTCGTTGCCGGACATGAAGTCTACTACCTGAAGCCTGAGG
>JAIOQC010000062.1 GCA_021413565.1 Candidatus Nomurabacteria bacterium | reverse complement strand
GTTCCCTTTTTCCTAAATGCTGGAGACAAGATTCGAGTAAATACTGAAACTGGAGAATACGTAGAACGTGTTCAAGAATAAAAGCGCTCCGGCAAACAAAAATCCAGCAGTCCTCGGACCTCCTCGCAATCGCGAGGCCAGACTGCTGGATTTTTTTTGTCTCCGCTTTACAAGTCCTCGGATCTCCTCGAGTACGAGGCCAGACATTTTAAAATAAGAACGCAGCTCCGCCGTACAAAAATCCTCTTAGAAGGATTTTTGTTTGCCAGACTATGAGATTTTTTATATTAAGGGCATTAAAAAAATAAAACCGCTTATAGCGGTTTTATTTTTTTATTCTTATCTTATTTTAGTCTATAACATTGATTCCTGCTGAGCGGGCTGAGCCTTCGATAATCTTCATTGCACCTTCGATGTTCTTAGCATTAAGGTCTACCATTTTCTTTTCAGCGATAGCACGAACTTGTGCTTTTGTGATAGAACCTACTTTTGAAGTATTTGGCTTACTTGAACCCTTTTCAACACCTGCTGCTTTTAAGATTAAACCTGCTACTGGAGGAGTCTTGACCTTGATATCATAAGTACGATCTTCGTAAACATAGATAACACATCCGACTATCTCACCTGCTTGGTCTTGAGTCATAGCATTGAACTTCTGACAGAACTCTGCAATGTTTACACCTGCCTGACCGAGTGCAGGACCAAGTGGTGGCGCTGGGGTTGCCTTTGCAGCTGGGATTTGAAGCTTTACTTTTTTAGTTATTTTTTTTGTTGCCATAAAATATATACTTATTTGATACGATTAAATTTGAAGCTTTGAGCGTAACAGGCTTTAATGTAACATGTTTACCCCTCAAAATCAATCTTCTGAAACAAATGATTAAAATTGATTAAATGAGTCAAAGTTGAACAAGAAACTTAAAAAAGTTATTAAATTGCTTTAGATGCAAGGCGTGGAAAGAATTATGAGGAAGATGTATATTTATACATTGACCGAATAATTCTTGAACACAACGCCGCAGATGAAGTAATTTTATAACTTTTTAATTTGGAGGAAGTCCAGTTCAACAGGAGTCTCGCGTCCAAACATAGAAACCAAAACCTTAACCTTTCCACGCTCTAAATCAACAGCGTTGACCTTACCTTCTAGGTCTTTGAATGGACCATCAGCAATGCGAACGATTTCATCGACTTCTACATCAATCTGGTGTTTACCTGAACCATTCGCTTTTTCCATTCGACTAAAAAGAGCATCGATTTCTTGCTTATCAAGAGGAACTGGGTTAACCCCTGCCCCAACGAAACCTGTAACACGAGGAGTATTACGAACAACATACCAAGAATTATCATCCACAATCATATCTGCTAAAACATAACCAGGGTATATCTTTTCTTCAACTTCTATACGTTTACCTGCTTTGATTTTGATTTTCTTTTCTGTTGGAACAACAACTGCAAAAATCTTGTCATGCATGCCAAGAGAATCAATACGCTGACGTAAGTTACGCATCACTGCATTTTCATAACCTGCATAAGTATGAATTGCATACCAATTTCTCTCTCCTTGTAATTCTTGTTTTGCCATAAAATATAATAGTGAAGTTGTATTGTTTATAATTTAATAAACAATACTCCTAATGTAAATTAATAATTTACTTTTGAAAGTAACCAACCAAGACCTTGTGAAAAAATAGAATCGAAGAAGCCGAGGAAATATGCGGAAATGCCTGATATAAGTAAAACAGCCACAGTATAAGAGATAGTCTGACTGCGACTTGGCCAAGTAACATGTTTTGCTTCAGCCTTTACTTCTTTAAGAAATTCAATGGTTTTGTTCATACAATTGATAGATTTAACTATTTATAACTAACTCTTATTACGACAAGAGAGGAGCGTATAAATGAGTAATCTCATGTATACCACCCGAGCACTGTCGGAACAAAAGGTCTTCCTTTTATTAAAAACCACCCCGGAGGGCTTATAGGTACATAATACTCTTGCGGGCTTGTAAAGTCAATCAGGCAAAGAAAAATCCTGCAAATAGCAGGATTTTTGAAGATAATGTGTGGGTTGTTTAAGCAAACTTCCCTGACGAATTGATTTGATGATTAACTATGGGCAATGTGTACACTGATGGTTGAGGGCCTTCTTTTACGCCCAAATACCTACCCTCTTCTACAAAATGAATTGGCTTACCATCCAAAAAAACAGGAGTAAGTCTGGAATTTAACATCTCAATCTCTCTTGATGTCATTTCGCTCTTCAAAGTTCTTTTGGCTTTCTTTAGGTAAAAGAAGAATGCTTCTTTGAGTGCTTCTTTGAGGCGACAACTAATGTGCTTGTCTTTTTCAATAATATTCCAAAGATTTTTTTCTGTCATGGAGAGGTTCTTTGGAACATCACTTAAAACAACTTTTGCTGTTGATTTTTTGCCGAGTTTTTTTGAATCGTTTCGCATACAATTTGTATTTAGTTGTGTAATTACTTAATATCAAGTTAGCATATCCATATAAAAACACAAGCCTGTAGGCTTGTGTTTTTATATTTACATAAAGATGAGTTACTTTATCTCGTATGTAATATTTACATTTGAAGTAATCTTATTCTCCCCTTTTGGAAGTGTTGGAGCAGGTGCTACCTCAGATGAGGCACTACCTGACATCATAACTTTAGCATCATACATTGGATAGAAACCACCACTATTTTCAGAGAAACTTGTAATCTTGCCCAAGCGAACACCGAGTTGCTTGGCTAGAACTTCTGCCTTTTCTTGTGCATCTTCTATTGCTTTAGCACGAGCCTGCTCTTTGAAAGTATCTTCATCGTCAATAGAGAAAGTTGGGCCAGATATATTAGTAACACCCACAGCAACTAGACCTGTACGTATTTCACTTGCAGTATCAACAGCACGAACCTTTACGGTGATTGATTGACTAGCAGTGTAGCCAATAATCTTTGGTTCTTTTTGTGGACATGGGTATGTAATACATACCACTTGGTCATAAGAATACTTTGGAGAGAGTCCTCCATACTCAGACTTGATATCTTTCTCCTCAATTTTCTGAGATTTCAAATAATCAACTGTCTTTGTAATAGATTCGTTTAGAAGTTTTTGTGCTTCAGTGGCTGTCTTGCCATCGTAACTTAGATTAATAGAAAGTGTGGCAATATCTGAAACTGCCATAACATCCCCTACTCCAGAAACAGAGATTGTAGGGATATTTTGTTGACCAATATAACTTGAAGACTTAACTTCGTTAATAAAAAGAGCGAGAACAAATAATGATAATACGACAACTAGAGCAATACCTGCTTTAGTAAAATTTTTGTTTGTAAATATTGTTTCCATGATTTTATTATAGCATATTTAGATATGTTGATAAGTATGTTGACAAATAAGTACATGGTGGTATGATTTACCTAAACTAAAAAAATACCGATTATGAAAAAGCTAAAAATCGTTACAAAACAACAGTTATTTGTTAAAAGCAAAAACGTCTACAAAAACATTGCAGAAATTACGAAGGAAGCTTATATAAAAGCAACCTTCAGAATGCACCCTATCGTCATTTACCATGCAATATGGGTGATGGTAAAAACATTTACATCATTTATGAAATTAGTTTGGGACACCATAGCCTGGTCTCCTTACAATATCGATAAATTCTTTTTTGTTACAAAGGCAGAGAAGGCAGAATTGCTAAAAGCGTGGAATGCTTGCGTCCATGAGATAAAATCTGCTCATGGAAAAAATTCTGGATTAGTTTCCAATGGTGTATTACCGGTAATTGGTTACCGAAAGTTATTAAAATAACCGAGACGGTTTGTTGTTTAGTGTTTTAGTGTTGAGGGGAGCCTTGTTGAGAAATCAACGGGCTCTTTTTTTATTCATACCGCAATGCATCTATAGGATTCTTGCGGGCAGCCTGACGTGCTGGATAAATACCAAAGGCGATACCAGACAAACCAGAAACTAAAAGACCAAGAATAACAGCTGAAATAGGAAAAGCAAAAACCCAGCCAATTGATACAAAGAAAGTTGTCAGAACAATATAAATCAAACCGACAACAACAGCCCCCATTAGAATCCCAATGACACCACCAATGGAGGTCAATAAGACAGATTCAATTAAAAATTGCTGAAGAATATCTTCATTTGTTGCACCGACTGCTTTACGCAAACCAATCTCACGAGTACGCTCGGTAACTGACACAAGCATTATATTCATAATACCAATACCACCAACTACTAATGAAATAGATGCTATGGCAGCCAAGAAAATAGTAAGAATTGATGTAATGCTACCTAAAATCTCCAAGATGTCGGCTTGAGTTTGAATAGTGAAATCATCTTTCTTTACATCAGTAATTCCATGATTTTGTCGTAATGCGAAAGTAATTCTGGACTTTACGAATTCAATATCATAATTTGCATTTGCTTGAACTAAAATAGTATTGAGATGTGTTGTGCCGAGCAATTGTTTCTGAGCCACTGTAATGGGAACAATTACTAAATTACCTTGATCAACACCGAATGCTCCAACACCTCCTTGTTTCAAAACACCAACAATTCTAAAAGAAACATTTTTAACACGAATTGTTTTATTGATTGGAGAAAGTGAGGGCCCAAAAAGAGTTTCTGCTAAATCAGGACCAATAACTGCAACCTGATTGGCAGAATCTACATCAGACTTGGTAAAAGCAAAACCCTTCCCTATTTCTAAATTACGAACTGGGAAAATACTGGAAGTTGAACCTTGGTAATTAATAGTCTTGTCATTATTACCATATACAACTTCAGCCTGACCACTAACAAGTGGAACAGCATCGTCAATAGAAGATTCTCGTTCTAGTGCATCTACATCCCTTAACTGTAAACTTGTAATAATAATTCCCTGGGAAGATGCGGGAGAAGAAAACTTACCATCATTAGGAGCACCTGGTGCAATAATAATCAAATTAGAACCAATGCTTTGAACTTGACCCAATATAAGTTTTTGAGCTGATTGCCCAACAGACATCAAGATAATCACAGAAGAAATACCAATCACAATACCTAACATTGTGAGAATAGAACGCATTTTGCCGTGCGTTAGACTTCGAGTTGCAGATTTGAAAGCGTCTTGAAAAATCATATTATTTTAGTGAGCCATTAAGGACTCGATTAGAAGTAATAGCCTTATCGCTCTCAACTACGCCATCTTTAATTCTAATAATACGATTTGCAAATCCTGCTGTTTCTGTTTCGTGCGTGACTAGAATGACAGTGCGTCCTTTTTTATTCAACGACGCAAGTATTTCCATTACTTGTAAACCTGACTGAGAATCCAAGTTGCCAGTGGGTTCGTCAGCGAAAATCACACTCGGATCAGTCACAAGCGCACGAGCAATAGCAACACGTTGCTTCTGCCCACCAGAGAGCCTACCGGCTTCAGTATGTAATTTATCTTCAAGCCCAACAGAACGCACAACTTCTTCAACAATACCCTTACGCTTAATTGCTGGAATATCTGAATACAAAAGTGGGATTTCTACATTGTCATAGACAGACAAACGAGAGAGTAAATTGAAAGATTGAAAGACGAATCCCATATCAGAATTGCGAACACGAGCCAGTTCCTTGTCGCTCATTTCATCGATACTTTTGCCGAGAAATTTGTACACTCCACCAGTTGGACGATCCAGAAAACTCAAGATGTGCAGTAATGTTGATTTACCTGAGCCAGATGGACCCATGATAGATACGAACTCCCCTTTCTCTATAGAGAAATTAACCCCACGCAAAGCCTGAGTGGGTATTTCTTGTTCGAAATATTCCTTTTTTAAATCTTTTATTTCAATCATCATTTTAGAAAAGGAAAAGTTAAAATATTATTTTGACTTTAGTCCAATACTGAGAACTTGCTCCCCTTCTGTTACACCAGAGATAATTTCTACATTACCAAAAGAATCCGAAATACCAAGTTCTACTTTATTTTGTTTAGTTTTTTTGCCATCTAGGACTTCCACAAATGTACCTTCGTCGTTTTGCAAAATTGCATACTGAGGAAGAATTAATACACTTTCTTTGTAATTTGTTTTGATGTCAATATTGGCAGTGAGTCCACTCTTGAGTCGAGGGTCGTTTGCATCAAAAGCAATTTTGACTTCATAACTAACAACACCACCTGTAGTTGTTTCAGCAGGAGCAATATAAAATACAGTACCTTGGAAAACTTCTTTTGGAAAAGAATCAAGAGTCATAGTGACTTTATTGCCAGAGAGAATATTGACGACATCATTTTCAGAAACACCTGAATCAACTTCATAACCAAT
>JAIOQC010000074.1 GCA_021413565.1 Candidatus Nomurabacteria bacterium | reverse complement strand
GGTTCATATAATGTAAAGACAGGAGAAGTGTTGTTTAAAGCAGAACGCATTTCACACTGGATTAAAAATGGTGCACAAGTTTCAGACACAGTCCACAACTTCCTTGTTTCTCAGAAATTAATCGAAGGTAAAAAGAAAAATGTTTTATCTCGAAAATCTCCTACACAAAAAAGAAAAGAAATAAAGAAAGCATAATATAAAATCCCCGCATTTGCGGGGATTTTATTTATTTTATGATATAATATATAGAGGCAGTTTGTAGTCACACTGCTCAGTAATTAAGAATAATTCTAATAAGATATATATGGCAGATGATAAAGCATTTCTTGAATATGTAGTTACATCATTAGTTGATAATCCGTCTGATGTTAAAATAGATAGAACAGTAGATGAAATGGGTGTATTAATAACAATGACAGTCAATCCTGCTGATATGGGCAAGATAATTGGTCGCCAAGGTAATACTGCCAAAGCAATCCGTACTCTATTGCGTGTTATTGGTATGAAGAATAATGCTCGTGTGAATTTGAAGATTAACGAACCAGAGGGCGGTCGAGTTGAACATGCTCCCGTTATGTCTGCAAGTGAAGCATCAAAGTCTGTTGATGCAGCATTAGACGACCTAAAAGGAATCTAAACAAAATACACAAAACGACCTCATCTGCTTTGTTGCAGGCTCCGGTTGCTTGGTCAATGTAGAATTACTACATCTCCCGCGCAATCCTCACCTGCGCCTCGCACCTAAGGTCGTTTTTCGTATTTTTGTGTTATATTCATTGTATGCATTTCCATATCATTACATTATTTCCCGAAATGTTCGACTCCTATTTAGGCGAGTCTATTTTGGGACGAGCAATAAAAGAGAAAAAGATTTCTGTTTCTTTTGTGAATCCTCGAAAATTTGTAACTGGTAAGTATAAAAAAGTCTGGCCAGATGGCAATGTGTCACTTCAAGTAGACGATAGACCGTATGCAGGAGGGCCTGGTATGGTGATGCGTGCCGAGCCAGTTATTAAAGCCTGCGAATCTATAACTAAGAAAATTTCTAAAAAGAAAAATTCAAAAATTCTTATCATTAATTTTGTTCCAAGTGCTGACAAGTTCACCACTACACTTGCGAAGACTTTTTCAAAAAAATACACAGATATTATTTTAATCTGTGGACGATATGAAGGTATTGATAGTCGAGTGGATAAAATTCTAAAAACAAAACAAATTTCAATAGGGGATTATGTATTAACTGGAGGAGAAATACCTGCAATGATTTTGATTGATTCTATTTCACGACAAATAAAAGGAGTGCTTGGTAATTTTGACTCAAGAGAAGAAGAGAGAGTTGCGTCAAGTGAGATTTATACTCGACCAGAAATACTTATCCATAATAAAAAGACTTATAAGGTTCCAAAAGTTTTATTATCTGGCAATCATGCTGATATTGAAACTTGGAAACAGTCTAAAATAAACAAATAATCTACTCAATAGGCAAGATCTGTTAGATAATAAAAGAGTTATCCCCAAAACCCACTACTCTCATAGTGGTTTTTAATATATAATATATATGTATATTAGGATTTTTCCACCCCAATCACAGTAGAAGATATACTTTTCACACCAACACAAATGACACCATTAAACTCAATCAAAAAGGTATGGCCAAAGTACATCACAGGCTTCTTCTTCATCATCCTCCTAGGAGCATATGCAAACATCTTTGCCATCGGTTCTCCATACCAACCAGGTAGTACACTTGACCCTTCTTGTACACCAGGAGAAACCAACTGTATTGTTCAAATCATCCCATCTCAAACAAGTAATGCAAACAAGTACTTAACCACTGATGGTACATCTACATCATGGTCATCATCTACTCTAGTACTAGGAGGTAACTTCACAACAAGT
>JAIOQC010000042.1 GCA_021413565.1 Candidatus Nomurabacteria bacterium | reverse complement strand
GAAGATTGGGTGAATGATAAAATAAATCAAGGTTTATCTGTGGTTCGTCGTGAGATGCCGTTATTAGAGCGCAAGAAATCGGTGCACAGATGGAATTTGGTGCTAAATATCCAGATACTGTGTCAGTTTATTTTATTGAAGATGATAAAGGTAATCAAATTTCAAAAGAATTTTGTGGAGGACCACATGTTTCAAATACTAAAGAGTTAAATCATTTCAAAATACAAAAAGAAGAAGCAGTTTCCTCAGGTGTGCGACGCATAAAAGGAGTTTTACAATAGCATTGAGTGGTTTCGTATAGTATAATAAATATACTATGGGACTTTTATCTTCATCCACAAAAAAAGAGCGTACTGTTGCAATATTTGATATTGGATCTGGTAGTGTTGGTGGAGCTATTGCTCGTATACCTCTAGATTCAAATGGTATGCCAACAATCATTAAAGGTACAAGAACAGAAATTGCTTTTCGTGAGAATCTTGATTTTAATACATTTCTATCTGATATGCTGAAGGCACTTAGTAATACAGCAAAGATTCTGGTTGAATCAAAAGTTGGTGCTGTTGATGAAATCGTTTGCACACTAGCATCTCCTTGGTATATATCTGAAACACGCACAATAAAAAAATCTCGTTCGAGTTCTTTTGTTTTTACAAAGCGTGTTGCTGATGAGATGTTGGACAAAGAAGCAACATCATTTAATGAAATATATAATAAAAAGTACGGTGGCACTCAAAATAGTCCTGAAGTAATTGAACATCATATTGTTGGTGTTTTGTTGAATGGTTATCCCGTAAAAGAACCATTAGGCAAGCGTACTCGTTCTGTTGAGATGAATATTGTGATGTCACTTTCACCTAAGGCTTGCTTAGATCAAATGCGTGAAATATTTACACAAACATTTCATAATAAAAATATTTCTTTTTCCTCTTTTATACTCTCTTCATACATAGCAGTTAGAGATAAATATGTTAGCCCCACTTCTTATTTCTTGATCGATATAGGATCTGAAATTACTGACGTAGCAATTGTCTCTAATGATGTTTTGAAAGCATCTCTGTCATTTCCTTATGGTAAAAATACACTCTTTAGGCAAATTTGTAATAATCAAGGCATACAGTTGCGTGATGCGCAGGAATTGTATGGATTATGGAGTACTAAAACATTAGAAAAAGGAGCGAAAGAAAAAGTTGAACCACTTTTTAATTCTATTAAAGAAACTTGGGGCAAAGCATTAGAAAAGTCTATTAGAACATTGCCTCATACGCTCCACTTACCGAGTACTGTATTTTTAACCGCTGACCCTGATATTGCGGAATGGTTTTCTGAAATTATTTGTAATGAAAATTATATTCAGTCAATTTCTGGTGGTCAGAAATGTATGGTTGTCTCATTACAAGGTCCCGAATTTTTGAATATGTGTAATTTCAAAGAAGGTTTCTGCGATCCATTTTTAATGATAGAGGCAATTGCTCTAATGAGAAAAATATGAAAAAAAATATTGAAGACATTCAAATAAAAAAACCTAAGATTACTTCAATTTTAAGGAAAGATATTGTTTATAATGATAATCCAAGTATTAAATCTCGTATTTTGAAAGAACCCAAAATAGAAAATACAAAATCAGAACCAACACTCGTACAAACATCAATATCTGCACCTAAAAAAGAATTTGGTTCACGATTCTCTTCGACACCTCGTGTGAAAATAGGTCAACGTCCTTTACGGAAGACCCTCTTGATTGTTTTCTTGTTTACTTTACTTTTTGGAGGACTCTATTGGGTTGTTAATATCTTTGAACAAGCAAATGTAGAGATTAAGGCGAAACATCAACAATTTATTTTAGATAATCAACCACTAACTGCTTCAAAAGAAAAAGATGCTGATATTGGTTTTGAAATCATGATTGTGTCTGATACTCAATACAAAGATATTGTTTTAACAGAATCTGAAAATGTTTCTCGTAAGGCAACAGGTGAAGTGATTGTTTACAATGAATACAGCACAAAGGCAATTACAATTGCTAAAAATTCATATATTTCTGATGAATCTGGTAAAAATTATTTAACAGATAAGGCTCTTATTATTCCTGGCTACACAGTTAGTAAAACTGATAAAACTAAGATTATCCCAGGGCAAGCAGTTGTAGGAATTACCGCTTTTCTGCCAGGTGTTGAGTACAATGG
>JAIOQC010000058.1 GCA_021413565.1 Candidatus Nomurabacteria bacterium | reverse complement strand
CTATAAGTTGGTCTTTGAACCGAAGTTAATCTCTTAGCCTAGTTCAAGTTTCTCGAAACTTAAAATCGAAAGTCTGGTTGACTCTAACTACCACAAAAATCCACCCCGCAAGGGGTGGTTTTTTGTTATCCAAAAGGCAAACTCACTCTCCCAGGTGTCCAACACCTGGGAGAGATTCATTAATAATAATTTACACAATATATATATTTGGTATACTAAAGGTATGTTATTATTTCAAAATAAAATTACTCGCAAATTAAAAATAAGTTTATTATCTTTGTTTGTACTTTCTCTGGCCCTTACTGGTGCATCATCAGTATCTGCCGAGAATACAACTTACAATGTTGATACAGTTGTTGACCTGTCTTCTCCTGATATTAATCTGACAATATTGTCTGGTTCAGTGGCAACAAGTGTTGTGGCTGATACGGGTTCTGTAATAGCAACTGTACCTGCTTCAAATATTTTTACAATTACTGCTTCAGGCAGAGCATTGACCACTTCAGGCGAAAATGGTTTCGGTGTAGTTACTACTACTTGTACAAATGCAGGTTTGCAAACTTTGAAAATTACTGCAACAGCAGGCTCTGCGCAAACTGTCACTATCACGCCGATGGATTATCAATGTGTTGTTTCTGGAGGTGGGGGAGGTGGTGGTTCATCATCTGTATCTACACCTAGTACTCCTACTATTCCTGTAACTCCTGCACCAATTGCAGTTGTTCCAGTAGTGGTTACTCCTACTATTCCAGTTGTTGTGCCAATAGTTGCTCCAACTACACCAACACAATATGCTTTAGGCACTAAAGTTCTGAAACTTGGCAGTAAAGGTGACGCAGTATGACGGTCTCATAGGTCCGGATACAAAGGCAATGATGAACGCAGATACTACGACAACTTCAACTCCATCAACTTCAACTGGTTCTTACAACTTAGGCACAGCTATTCTTAAAAACGGTAGCCGAGGTGACGCCGTGAAAGAGTTACAAAGATTCTTGAACGACAAATTAGACCTTGGCCTAGTAGTTGATGGTATGTTAGGTCCAAATACTATTACTGTAATAAAAGAATGGCAAAAGAGCCAAGGATTAGACCCTGACGGTCTCATAGGTCCGAACACAAAGGCAATGATGAACGCCGAAGCGAACTAATCTCCTTTCTTAAAAAGAACACACCTAACCCAAAGCCTTGCTTTGGGTTAGGTGTTTAGAGAGGGAATGAGTATGTTATAATCAATCTATGTTTAACAAGCATCTAATTAAAGTTATTTTGAGTTTTTGTGGAATGATATTATTGGGGCTTATTACTCTTGTTGTTATTAATTCATTGAATGAAAAAAATATAGTCAAAGAACAAGCGGGTAAAGTATCACCTGAGTCTGAAGTTAATAAACCAGTAACTTTACCTCCAATTAATGCTTCTAGTACAAAAGTTAAATCTCCTATAAAAAGATAGTTTGCGTTATTCATATATATGTGTTAGATTATTCTCTGTAAGCCGTAGACAGAAGGCACCCATAAGCCCTTCCGAGGTCATACTTATCGCACTTGCGAATAGTTGATTTTAACGGCCTTAATCGGTCGATTTTTTTATTTTTAGGTCAATTACAAAATATGCCCATTACATTAGATAAGAAGAAACAACTCGTTGCGAACCTTGAAAGTTCACTTAAAGACGCACAGTCTGTAGTCTTTGTGAAGTTCGACAAACTAACTGTTGCAGATGTGAACAGTCTACGTCGCGGACTTCAAGCTCAAGATATTGGCTATGTAGTAGCAAAGAAAACTCTTCTAAAGAGAGCTCTTGGCACTCACGGTGTTGAAGGTGAATTACCTGAAATGCCTGGTCAGATTGCGATTGCTTACAGTGCTGATTTATTGGCACCGGCTCGCGAAGTCTTGGCTTTCCAAAAAGGACACAAAGAGAATATTGAAATAGTTGGAGGAGTTTTTGAAGGAAGATATATGAATGCAAGTGAGATGATGTCAATTGCGACAATCCCTCCATTGCAAACATTACGAGCAATGTTCGTTAATCTCATCAATTCACCAATTCAACGTTTCGCAGTCGTGGTCAATGCTATTGCACAAAAGCAAAACGCATAAATTATAAAATTAATTTAAAAAATATTATGTCAGAAGAAACAAAAGTAGAAGCAGAAGTAAAAGTTCCTGCAAAATTCAAAGACCTAGTCGCTAAAATCGAAGAGATGTCTGTGATTGAATTGCACGAATTAGTAAAAGTTCTTGAAGAAAAATTCGGAGTATCAGCAGCTGCTGTTGCAGTTGCAGGTCCTGCTGCATCAGGTGATGCTGCAGAAGCTAAGGATTCTTTCACTGTTGAACTTACATCAGCAGGTGAACAAAAAATCGCAGTTATGAAGGTTGTTAAAGAAGTTCTTTCTCTTGGTTTGAAAGAAGCAAAAGACCTTGTTGACGGCGCTCCATCAGTAATTAAAGATGGCGTAAAGAAAGAAGAAGCTGAAGATCTTAAAAAGAAGATTGAAGAAGCTGGTGGTAAAGTTACATTAAAGTAATAATATACTCAACAAAAAACACCCTGATTTCAGGGTGTTTTTTGCTATAGGTCATAGGGGTTGATAGGTTGGGGGAGTTGGCGTATACTGTGGTCTATATGGAAACCCTGGTTAAATTGTTCGGTGGTCAAGCACGCATTAAAATAATGAGACTGTTTTTATTAAATACTCAAACTTTTGAAATTGAGGAAGTTATTACTCGTAGTCGTGTGACCAAAGCCAATGCTCGTCGTGAACTCAATGCACTAACTGCAATGGGTTTTATTAAACATAAATTAATCACAAAAGAAGGTTCTCGCGGAGCAAAAAAGAAAGTGAATGGTTGGCATATTAATCCATCTTTTCAATATCTTAAAGCTGTTCATGATTTGCTTATTGATCCAGACTTATTATTACAAGAAGATTTGGCTCAACGATTCAGACCAGCAGGTAAAATTAAACTAATGATTGTTTCTGGAGTTTTTGTTGGTGACTCAAAGAGTCGTGTTGATGTAATGCTCGTCGGTGATAAACTCAAGAAGAATGTTTTACAACAAATTGTAAAAGGATTAGAAGCAGAAATAGGGAAGGAGTTAGATTATGTTGTATTCGACGGAGATGAGTTTAAATATCGCCTTGAAATGTATGACAAACTCGTCTGCGACATCATAGAACTACCTCATCATAAGATTATCGACAACGGACAGTTATCCACATATATCTCTCAAAAATAGCCTCGACAGGCTATTTTTTGATATAATGATATTAGTACTTGAAAAGGTCGAAGTTTTGTAAGTACCCTTTCACAACGAGAGAGGAGCGTATGAGCGAGTAATCTCGTTCATAACGTCCGAACGATGTTGGGACAAGATTCTCTTATTATTATTGTTTATTACAAACGAATCTATTATGTATTTTATAAATGCTTGGGGGTCTGTGTTCGCTGGATCTTTGTTAAATCTTTGGTCTGGGTTCATCATGTTTATCCCTAGTCTTCTAGGTGCGATAATTTTATTTATCATCGGTTGGTATGTTGGTTCTATAATTAGTAAAGCAATTTCTCAAGTTGCTGATTCACTAAAGATTAATAAACTTTTCCAACACGCAGGTGCTGGTGATTTAATGAATCGTGCAGGTCTTCATCTAAATGTCGGTGGGTTCATCGGTAGTTTGGTAAAGTGGTTTATCATTATTGCTTTCTTGATGGCATCACTTGAAATTATGGGTCTTACTCAAGTGAACGATTTCCTTCGTGAAGCAGTACTTTATTACTTACCAAAAGTAATTATTGCATCTCTTGTTTTGGTTATTGCAGCAGTTCTTGCTGATGCTGTTCAAAAAGTAGTTGCATCTTCTGCTCGTGCAGCAGGTGTTCGTTCTGCGAACATGCTTGGTTCAATCACTCGTTATGCAATCTGGACTTTCGCATTTATCATTGCTTTATCTGAGCTTGGTATCGCTGCGACATTTATGCAAGTATTATTTACTGGTCTTGTCGCAATGCTTGCGATTGCTGGTGGTCTTGCATTTGGTCTTGGTGGCAAAGAAGTTGCAGGTCGTGCTGTAGAGAGATTCTCTTCAGATATGTCTAATAAATAACTATTAGCCACTGGCTTTTAGTAGTTAACAAAAAGAGCCCTTTGGGGCTCTTTTTGCTTGGATTTTAGCCTTGTTTACTAAGAGTTAAAGGCTTATTGTTTATAACTACAAAAATACTTGACTTCCTTTTATCCTTAGTATAGAATGGTTCCACGATGTTAATGAATACAAATCATCCAAATCTGCGGAGAAGTTAAGCCTCTACTGGTTTTGCTTTATCCGCCGGAAGGCGATTTTTTTTGTTTAGAGCGTCGATATGATATTTGAAAACTGAATGCTGTTCCGACTCACTGTTATCCCTTATTTTAGGGGTCTTTTGAAACGAGTCGGAAACAGAACGCAACAATGAGAAAGATGTACATGCATCAGAGGAAGCGGTTCCCGAGGATGCATGCATTGTCTGATTCTTTCGCAAGAAAGATGAAGATGGTTTTCAGATTTCCTAATAGGAAATTAAGAGTATATGGTGGATGCCTAGACTAAAAAAGGCGATGAAAGACGTGGCATGGCGGCGATACGTTTCGGGGAGGTGCCTAGCAACCTTTGATCCGGAAATTTCTGAATGGGGGAACCCACTTGCGTAAACCGCAAGTAGCTTCATACATTAGATATGAAGTAGCAAACCCAGGGAAGTAAAACATTTCAGTACCTGGAGGAAAAGAGAAAAATATTTATTTTCTGAGTAGCGGCGAGCGAAAAGGAAAAAGCCCAAACCGAGGGATCACACAGAACGTGATTACAAAATGTAATCGTTGGTTGTGTGATACCTCGGGGTTGTAAGGTGACAACGTAGATTTATCTAGAGAAGTTAAAAAATATGTTATTAGATCAAGTTTCTGGAAAGGAACGCCGCAGACGGTGATAGCCCGGTGATCGAAAATTTCATGTCTTCTTGGTTGTCATTCTTGAGTAGCTCAAGACACGAATAGCTTGAGCGAATCCGCCAGAACTAACTGGCAAGGCTAAATACTTTTTTAGATCGATAGTGAACTAGTACCGTGAGGGAAAGGTGAAAAGAACCC
>JAIOQC010000006.1 GCA_021413565.1 Candidatus Nomurabacteria bacterium | reverse complement strand
AATTGGTGGATAGAAAAACACCAATGGTTGAAGCTTTTAAAGTTGTTGATGATATTTTAAGACAAGGTGTACAAGGTATTTCTGAAATGATTACAGTTCCTGGTTTGATTAATGTTGATTTTGCTGATGTAAGAACTGTTATGAAAAATTCTGGCTCTGCCTTGATGGGTATTGGTATTGCCTCAGGAGACAACAGAGCAAAGATTGCAGCAGAGCAGGCTATTTCCAGTCCTTTATTAGAAGTATCTATTGATGGTGCTAAGGGTGTTCTATTCACAGTAGCTGGTGGTTCAATTTCTATGATCGAAGTTCAAGAAGCTGCCGATATTATCACAGCAAGTATTGATCCTGACTCTAAGGTTATTTTTGGTGCAATTGAAGATCCAACCCTAGGAGATGATATTAAAGTTACAGTTGTAGCTACTGGTTTCCAATTACCAGGAATCAGATCAAATGTCGGTAGAAGACAAATGCCATCCTTTGAACAGGAAAGACATGAAAACGAAGCTCCTATTACTCAACCAGAAATTAAGAAACCTGTTGAGCCAGTAACTCAAAATAATAACACCCAAAACAATTCTGAAAGAAGAATTGATTCAGCTCCAAATACTGGAAGACTTACTCCAAAAACTTATACAGCAATACCAAAAGTTGATTCAGATGATGAATTTGAAATTCCTCCTTTCTTAAGGAAGAAGATGAGAGAATAAGTATGAAATGCCCATTGTGTTTGGCGGAAGATACTAAGGTAATCGATACCAGAGCCAATGCAGATGGATTAGTGATTAGAAGAAGAAGAGAGTGTCCATCCTGCCAAGAGAGATTTTCAACTAATGAACAATTAGAGCTTTTAGACGTCTCTGTATTAAAACGTGATGGTCGTAGAGAGTCTTACGAAAAAGAAAAGTTGATTGCGGGGGTAACTAAATCCTTAGAGAAGATTCCACATACTGGTGAACAAGTCGCTAGTATTATCAATGCTATTGAATTAGATATCCACAGAATGAGAAAAGATGTGATTAATAGTACCGAAATTGGATCTATTGTCATGAAACACTTGAAAAATTATAATAATGTCGCGTATATTAGATTTGCCTCAGTCTATGGCTCGTGGCAAGACGCCGAAGCTTTTAGTAAAGCTTTGAAAGATTTAATTTAATATTATTGTATAAACAAATATGCATAAAATATATAATTTTTTTAAATTAACCAAAGGTTTTTCCCATAGAATTTTGGGATTGTTTTTATTAGTGCTAGGGATTTTTGGAATTATCCAAACTATACCGCAGTACGCTAATGCCCTTGATTGGAGTACATTATTTGGAAGTAATTCAAACACAAGTGTAAAAGATGCTGCCTCGAATACTGTATATGTTCCTGTTGGCTCCGATGAACAATTAACTTTAACTACTGTAGAAAAATCATTACCTTCAGTAGTTAGTGTTCAGGCTTCAAAGTTTGTTTCAACAAGAACGAATCAAAATCAGATCGACCCATTCTTCAATGAATTTTTCTTTCCTGGATTCAATATTCAATTACCTCAAGAACAACAACCGCAAAAAAATGACAATAAAGATAATAA
>JAIOQC010000038.1 GCA_021413565.1 Candidatus Nomurabacteria bacterium | reverse complement strand
AGTTCATCGTGAAGGTGGAAAATATGTTCAAGAATATTCTCAAGGTAAAAAGAAAGCTGCAGTTAAAAAAGTTGGGACATCTAAATTGCAAGGTACCATCATTACTTTCAAGCCTGATATTGAGATTTTCAAAGAAGTAAAATTCAATCACGAAACAATTGTTAATCATTTGCGACAACAGGCCTATTTAGTAAAAGGTTTGCGTATTGATATTATTGATGCACGAGAATGGAACCCTATCACAGACAATAAAGGCAAAAGTAAAGACGAAGATTTCTTTTGGTTTTCTGAACTTGAAATTGAAGTTCCAGCCACAACTTTCTATTTCGAAGGTGGACTTGTTTCATTGGTTAAATTCTACAACAAGACAGAAAAGCCAATTCATCCAACTGTATTTTATGTAGAGCGTGAACTCGACGATGTTGGTGTTGAAGTAGCTTTGCAATATGTTGATGATATGAATCCTCATATTGTTCCTTTTGCTAACAATATCTACAACCCAGAAGGTGGTACACATATTACTGGATTCAAGACCGCGCTCACTCGTATTCTAAATACCTATGGTAAGAAAAATAATATTATCAAAGAATCAGACGGTGGATTCACCGGAGATGATGTCTTGGAAGGTCTTATGGTTGTTGTTTCTGTGAAGCTTCGTGAAATTCAATTCGAAGGTCAAACAAAGGCAAAACTTGGTTCTACTGAAGCAATGGGAGCAACTGCAACTGTCTTTGGAGATGCTTTTACTTCATTCCTTGAAGAAAATCCTGACGAAGCCAAATCAATCATCCAAAAATCATTATTGGCATTGCGTGCCCGTAAAGCAGCAAAAGCCGCTAAAGATTCTATTCTCCGTAAAGGAGCACTTGAAGGTATGACTCTTCCAGGTAAGCTTGCTGACTGTCAGGTTAAAGAGGCGAGTCTATCAGAACTATTTATCGTGGAAGGAGACTCAGCGGGTGGTACAGCAAAGATGGGTCGTGACCGAAAAACTCAGGCAATATTACCATTGCGTGGAAAGATATTAAATGTTGAGCGTGCACGACTAGACCGTATGCTTGGTTCAGAACAAATAAAGAACTTAGTTATCGCTATGGGTACATCAATCGGTGATACATTTGATATTGAAAAGATGCGTTATCATAAAATTATTATTGCAACAGATGCCGATGTGGACGGTGCACACATTCGTACACTGATTCTAACTCTAATGTATCGTTATTTCCGAGCGGTTATTGATGCTGGTTATATTTATATTGCTCAACCACCACTATTTAAAATTAAAAAAGGCAAAGAGGTTATGTATGCTTATTCAGATGAAGAGCGTGACTCACTGCTTGGTAAAGATGCACCTTCTATTGAAGAGCTTTTGAAAGAATCAGCAGAAGAAGGCGATGTTGTTGAAGTTGAAGTCGAAGTTGAAGAAGAAAATGAAACATCTAAATCTAAGAAAGCCACAAAGATTCATGTTCAGCGATACAAAGGTCTCGGAGAAATGAACGCTGATGAATTATGGGAGACTACAATGGATCCAAAGACTCGTATTTTGAAACAAGTTACTGTGACTGATGCCCTAGATGCTAATCAAATATTTGATATGTTGATGGGTTCTGAAGTTCCTCCACGCAAAGCGTTTATTCAGTCTCATGCTAAGATGGCCAAACTTGATATATAAATGATTGCAAATTCTCATACAGCACAATATTGGACAGAAGAAGATATCATGGCTGTAAAAGAGGCAAAGGATTTCAAAGATTTATATAAAATTGCAGAAAAGATTTTAAAAATAATGCCACAACCTGTTGCACAGGTTTGTGGTCCTATTGGTACTGGTGGATTAGGTAATGTAAATGACAACTTGAAGGCTTTTGATGAAACAATAAAAAGTTTACAAGAGAAAGGTTTAAATGTTTTTGACCAGATGCCTTTTGAGTGGCCCATGCAAGGTATGAAATTTCAATTACCCGAAGGTGTGTATCCAGAAAGTATTTTGGATGATTTTTATTTACCAATTTTCCAATCAGGCCTTGTACAAGAATTTTATTTTATGA
>JAIOQC010000037.1 GCA_021413565.1 Candidatus Nomurabacteria bacterium | reverse complement strand
CACCACTATTTGCATTATTGGGGGATTTAACTATTCCATCAATTCAATACACTAAATATCAACAACAAATGGATGGCAAAGGTTTCTTAGTAGAGCTCTCTGGTGTTGCTCGTGACTACAGATCAATAGCATTGCAGGCTGATGCTTTTAATACTGCTACTGGGCGTTCATTTAAAAATGTTGTTTTTTCAAATTTAACAAAAGATACAAGAGGGAATGTGTTGTTCGATATTAATTTTACAGTTGATCCAAGTCTGCTTTCTTATTCTAATAGTTTTACCGCAAATGAATTTACTGACAAAGTAGTTGTACCTACTGTTGAACAAAATGTACCTACTGAATTAGTACCAGAGTCTGTAGTTTTGCCAAATATAAATACAACAACACCTAATCAATAATTTTTATGAAACTTCTTTTTCCAATTGCATCATTACTTATATCAGGCACATTATTTTTTGCTGTGGTTTCTCCATTGTATAAAGATGTTTCTGGTTTAAGAAATGAAGTGACTGCTTATAACTCTGCCCTCGACAATGCAACGTATTTACAAAAGACCCAAGATTCTCTTTTGGATCAATATAAGAACATAAAAGATACAGACAAATTACGTCTTGAGAACTTTTTACCTAATACTGTGAATAATATTGAATTTATTCTTGAACTTGAACAAATTGCAAATCTGCATAATATGCCATTAAAGAATATTAAATTCGAGACACCCAAGACAAATGAAAAAGTTGTAGCCAAACCTCAAACAACAAGCATGCTAATGCCCACCACTTCCGCTTCAAATAATGCTTATGGAACATTTGCAATAGAATTCACCACAGAGGGTACATATTCTTCATTTGCATCTTTTTTGAAAGATGTTGAGCATAACTTAAGACTTGTTGATATTAAATCAATTAGTTTTACTACACCTCCTCCACCTTCAAAAGGGGATGTATCTGATCCAAATATCTATACTTATACATTAAAAGTCGATACATATTGGCTAATCTAACAAAAATAAAGATTGATACAAAATTATTTTCTGACCCAATATTTCAATCATTGCATGATAATAACGTACCACTTGAGCAAGTGAATACTGGCCGTGCAAATCCATTTGCACCAATTGATGAGAACTTACCAGTTACAAGTATTATTCTTTCGCCAGTTGTAACAAATCAACCCGCTCAAATTACAGACAAAACTGCTGAATTACGCGGTGCAATCAATAGTATTGCCACTGTTTCTGGAAGTTATTTTGAATATGGACCAACACCATCTTTAGGTAAATCTACCACAAGTACAGCACAGTCACTTGTTGGTACTTTTGCTACAAAGGTTACAGGACTCTCGTCTGGAACAACTTATTTCTATCGTGCAGTTGCTAAAATTAATAATGTTTTACAATATGGTGAGATAGTTTCATTTAACACAAACTAACATGATAATTCTTGAAGAACTAGTAAAACGAGGTATTCTAAAAGAACAACAAATAGCACAAGTTGTGCGTATTGCTGATGAGAAATACGAGGGCAATATAGATGAAGCACTACTTGACCTTGCTTTTGATGAAAACAAGATTCTTGAAGCCAAGTCTGCTGTTTTTAATATTCCGATTAAAGATATTAATCCAGGAACTGTTTTACCTACAACTCTCAAATTAATACCTTCTGATACTGCGAGATTATATCAATTTGTGCCAATCGGCTTAACTGACAGTGTGCTTGAAATTGGAATTGTAAATCCTGAAAATGTCCAAGCCATAGATGTTTTAACATTTATAACTTCTAAAATGCAGAAGCCTTATAAATTATTTTTAATTAAAACTTCTGTATACAATAAATTATTGGATATGTATGATGGTCTTACTGGTGAAGTTGACCAAGCACTCTCTGAACTCGATAGTGAAATAGCGCAAGCAGGTGTTGATGAGAAAGGAAAGGTTATTAATCTGGATGCTGCAATCAAAGATCCTTTGAAATTATCTGAAGAAGAAAAGATAGTTGAAGATGCTCCGATTATTAAAATAGTCGCTGTTATTCTACGTCATGCAACAGAAGGACAAGCATCTGATATTCACATAGAAAACGCAGGGGATAGTGTAAAGGTTCGTTTCCGAGTAGATGGTGCTTTGCATACATCTCTTATTTTGCCACTTTCTGTTTACAGCGGTGTTATTGCTCGTATTAAAATTTTGGCAAAATTGCGTCTTGATGAAAAGCGAAAACCACAAGATGGTGGTTTCTCAGCTAAAATTGAAGGACATAAAATTGATTTTCGTGTTTCAACAATGCCAGCTTATCATGGGGAGAAAATTGTTATGAGAATTCTTGATTCTCAAAAAGGAGTTCAGAAACTTGATGACTTGGAAATGTCAGAAGATTACTACAAACTTGTTCGTGAAGCATTAACAAGACCCTATGGATTAATATTGATTACTGGCCCAACAGGTTCTGGTAAGACAACAACGCTTTACTCTATGATTCAAGAACTCGACCATGAAGAGCGTAATATCGTGTCACTTGAAGACCCAGTTGAATATCAAATGCCAGGTGTAAACCAATCTCAAGTTATGCCAGAAATCGGCTACACTTTTGCATCTGGATTGCGTTCAATTTTGCGTCAGGACCCAGACATTATTTTAGTTGGAGAAATTCGAGATAAAGAAACAGCAGAACTCGCTATTCAAGCAGCACTTACTGGACATCTTGTGTTTTCAACTTTGCACACCAACAATTCTGTCGGTGCTATCCCTCGTTTAATAGATATGGGAATTGATCCTTATTTGATTGCCCCAACACTTATTCTTTGTATGGCACAGCGTTTAGCTCGTCGTATTTATCCAGCTTCTAAACATCAAATCCCAATGGACGAAGCAACAAAATTAATGCTAGACAAGCAATTTGAAGATTTACCAATAGAATTTAAATCTAAGATTGATTTCACTTCACCTATATATGAAGCAGTCCCTTCACCAGAATGTGCATCTGGTACACGAGGACGTATACCACTTTTTGAGATGTTCAAAGTTGATAAAGAAATGCAAAGTATTATCTTAAAGAGACCCGTAGAACAAGAAATTTATAAACTTGCTCGTTCTCATGGAATGATTACTATTCGTGAAGATGCTGCTATTAAGGCTCTAAAAGGTGATATACCTTTTCAGGAAGTGTACAACTTCTAACCCTAGGAAAACTTTTGCAAAAGTATTATACTTGTACGTATGGAACCAAAGAAAAAAATCCTCATTGTTGATGACGACAGTTTTCTGCTAGATATGTATATGTTGAAATTTAGCCAATCTAATTTTGAAGTTATAACTGCACTTGGACCCCAACAAGCATTAGAAAAATTACACAGTGGTATCGTACCAGATGTAATGTTGCTAGATATAGTAATGCCCGTAATGGATGGTTTTGAACTGATGGAAAAAATGAAAGAAGAAAATTTAGCAACGAATGCCGTTCGTATTGTTCTCTCAAATAGAGGTCAACCATCTGATATTGCACGAGCAGAATCTCTTGGTGCTTCTGGTTATATTGTCAAAGCTTCAAGCACACCAGCAGAAGTTATTGAAAAAGTTAAAAGTATTATTACTTCACACACAAAATAATTTACCATGGACTATCAGCAATTTTTAGATAAATTATTAAATAATCTGATGCATGAAGATGGGTCAGATTTACATTTGGGAACTCTACGCAAGCCAGCTGTTAGAATCAATGGCGAACTTATTGTCCTAGTAAATGAAGCTGTATTGAAAGCTGAAGATATGATGGGTATTTTATCTATGCTAGTAAGTCCTGAAAGAATAAAAATCTTTTTAGAAAAGAAAGAAATGGATTTTGCTTATTCTTTTAAGGGTACAACACACTTAAGAGGGAATGCTTTTTTTCAGCGTGGACAGGTTTGTATCGCATTACGTCTGATACCAAAAGCAAAATCATTATCTGAATTAAATCTACCGTCAATTCTTGAAAAATTTGCTCAAAGTAAGCAAGGATTCTTTCTTGTAGTTGGGCCAGTTGGTCAAGGTAAATCAACTACACTTTCAACTATGGTTAATTTGATAAACACACAACGATCAGCCCATATTGTTACAGTCGAAGATCCAATAGAGTTTGTTTACAATGCTGAGAGGTCTATTATTGACCAAAGAGAAGTAGGGGTTGATACTGATGATTTTGTTGGTGCACTCAAGGCAACATTACGTGAAGATGCAAATGTCATATTAATTGGTGAAATGCGTGACCCTGAAACAATTTCTGCCGCTGTTACCGCAGCAGAAACTGGACACTTGGTTCTTTCAACTCTCCACACAAACAATGCTGCTCAGACTATTGATCGTATTATTGATTCATTTGACCCGCAACAACAAGATCAGATTCGAGTTCAATTGGCTGGTAGTTTACTTGGTATTTTTTCACAACGCTTAATTCCTCGCATTGCGGGTGGGCGAGTACCAGCTTATGAATTATTAATCAACAATAGTGCTGTTGCAAATATTATTCGTGAAAAACGCACTCATGAAATTAATACAGTTATAGAGACATCTTCTGAACAAGGAATGATTGATATGAATCGTTCACTACTTGAATTGGTTCAAAGAGGTGAGATTAGCATTGAGAGTGCATACCAATATTCCACTAATCCAAAAGCTTTGGAGCGTATGCTTTAATTTTTATAT
>JAIOQC010000005.1 GCA_021413565.1 Candidatus Nomurabacteria bacterium | reverse complement strand
AAAATTAAACGAGACACAAAAAATAAACGCTGAATCTCTAGCTCAAAAAAGTGCAGTAGACTTGGACCCTAGATTCTCTTCTTTACCAGAGAATCTTCAAGAAGCAATCGCAAATTCAAACTATCAACAAAAAATTTACGATATAGGTGCAAAATACAAACTACTAGTTCCACAAATAGCATCACTAGAAGAAACTACAATTCAGTTTATGATTGGCAAGATTTCTTCAAGTAAATACGAAAGTGATTTGGCTCTCACAACTGACCTTGAAGCCACAAAAATTAGTGAAATTGCAAAAGAAGTAAACGACACCATTTTGGTAAACATTCGTGAATATATGAAAAATGGTTCCATCTCTGGTGCATCAATAAATGAAGATATTGAGGTTCCAATACCACCCTATAAAACAACATCAAAACTAGAAGAAGAAAAAGTACCACAAGCACAAAATAATAAAATAGAAAGCACCCCAATACTCCCAAGCAATAATACAATTACAAGTGATAAGGGGATATTTGCAGATGCAGGAATAGAAATGATGGAAGAGAACAAAATACCTACATCTAACGAAATTGTTAGTGGTAAATTATTTTCTCCAACAAAAACTACAAATACTGTTAGTAATCAAACAATCACTAAGATAACAACATCAGCAGAACCTAGTGTTCCATCACCAAACAACACTACACCTAAGACTAAAGATCCTTATCACGAGGAGATTTAGTAGCAAGTAGAACGTAGTAAGTAGTGAGGGGAAATACAATGCAAGAAACAAAAACAAAAATTAATTCTTTCACTTCTCTAAAAGCATGGCAAGAAGCGCATCGACTTACTCTTTTGATTTACAAAAAACTACCAGATTTCCCAGATTATGAGAGGTTTGGATTATGTGACCAGATTCGTAGATCAGTGACTTCTGTATCTGCTAATATAGCTGAAGGATTTGGAAGACAGACCCACAAAGATAAAATACATTTTTACCACATTGCAAATGGATCACTTACTGAGACTCAGAATCACATACTTGTAGCAAAAGATTTAGGGTATTTAAAAAAAGAATACTTTAAAGAGACTGCAGAGCAAACAGTCCTCGTTAGCAAACTTATCAATGGTCTGATAAAATCAATTAGGAGTCGAGCCTAGCCCTTACTACTTACTACATTCTACTTATTCACATGCAATTCAAAGTACCACAATTTATTGATATTGAAGACAAACTTTTCGGACCTTTTACTTTCCGAGAATTTGCATATCTTGTTGGTGGGGGAGGTATGATATTTGTCCTTTATAGATTATTGCCTTTTTGGGTGGCTATTCTACCCATCTTGTTTGTTGCAGGCTTAACATTATTATTAACATTCTACAAAATCAACAATAAGCCTTTTATTTACTATCTACAAGCAGGAATAAACTACGCTATTTCTTCTAAATTATATATCTGGAAGCAAAGACTAGTAAAAAGTGGTAGTGAGGATGATTCCAATTCAAATGTCCCACAAAAAACCTCTGTTGTACCTATGGTGTCACAAAATTCTCTAAAGGATTTATCTTGGAATCTAGATATACAAGAGAAAGGTAGCAAGTAGTATGCAGTAAGTAGTAAGGAGAACCCAGTCGACTTTGTCGACTGGGTTCTGTGGGTCTGCATTTTACCTTTCTACTTTCTATTTACTACTGTATAATACTCATATGGCAATCAATGCTCGAGCAGCTCAAGAATTCGTACCAATTAAAGAAGTTCGTGATGGTATTATTATTTTAAAAGACGGCGGTCTTCGGGCTATTATAATTGCTTCAACTATTAATCTCTCTCTTAAATCAAGCGAGGAGCAAATCGCAATCATTAAATCATTTCAATCATTCTTAAATGGTCTTGATTTCTCAACACAAATAGTTATGCAATCACGCAGACTCGACATTAGACCGTATCTAATGACACTCGAGGAACGCCTAAAAGAACAAACAGAGCAATTATTGAAAATCCAAACACGAGAATACATAGACTTCATAAAAACATTTACTGACGAAGTAAATATAATGACTAAGACATTCTTTGTAGTTGTTCCTTATAGTGCCCAAGTCATCAAAGCAGGTGGTATGATTGACAACCTAATAGGAGGTGGAGCCCCAAAGAAACAAATAGAAGATACAAAAAAGGCTATTGAGATGGCTTCTTTTGAAGAGAAGCGTAGTCAACTAGATGAAAGAATAGCAGTAATTGTTCAAGGGCTAAGTGGCTTAGGTATTCGTAGTTCTCAATTAAAAACAGAGGAAGTCGTTGAACTTTTTTATAAAACATTCAATCCAGGGGATATTAGTCAGGGGATTAAGCTTCAGTAATTATTTATATGTCTATTTTTTCTTCAATATTTAAAAGTGATAATAATGCATCAGACAAAAAAAGCACAGTGATGCCTGTATTACCAAGTGAAATATACAAAGCGGCTGTTTTAGAACTTCAAGACATCATTGCTCCATCAGCACTACAAATAACACCAAAAGCACTTAATTTGGGGGATAAAATCGCTAGAACATTCTTCGTAATTTCATATCCACGATTTTCCAAAAGAAAGTCGCCGAAGTTCAAAGTCAGATTTCTATTCGTGAATCAAAGGGTCTTGTAAGAGACCCAATGCTCGATACTGCCTATGGTGACCTTGAGAATCTTCGCGACAATCTAATGCAAGCACAAGCAAAAATGTTTGACGTTGGCTTGTATATTACAGTTTACGCTGATAATGAAAATGATTTATTCAAAGTAGAAAGTGAAATCAAATCACTTCTTGAATCAAAACTTATCTATCTGAAGCCAGCACTTTTCCAACAAGATGAAGGCTTCAAGAGTGTCATTCCACTATCTACTGACCTTTTAGGGATTCATCAGAAATTAGATACTGAACCTTTGTCTAGTCTTTTCCCATTTGTTTCATTTGACCTAACTAGCGACAAGGGAATACTCTATGGGGTAAACCGCCACAACTCTAGTTTGATTATCTTTGATAGATTCTCTTTGCCAAACTACAATTCAATTACTTTCGCAACATCTGGTGCAGGTAAATCATATGCGACTAAACTTGAGATTATTCGAACACTTATGTTTGATACTGAAGTTATAGTTATTGACCCTGAAAGAGAATACGAGTATTTAGCAGAAGCAGTGGGTGGACGATATTTCAACATTGCACTTTCATCTGATCACCATATTAATCCATTTGACTTGGCAATACCAAGTAGTGATGAGACACCCGCAGATGTTTTACGAGCAAACACAATCAATTTAGTTGGATTATTCCGTATAATGCTCGGAGGACTCACACCAGAAGAGGATTCAATCATAGACCGTGCCATCACAGAAACTTATGCGTTAAAAGATATTACTTCCGAATCAAACTTTGCCAATATTGAGCCACCATTACTCACAGACTTTGAAATGGTATTAGCGGGCATGGAGGGAAGTGGTTCTATTATTCAGCGTTTAGCCAAGTATACTCATGGTTCATGGGCTTCATTTCTGAATCAACCATCAAATGTCGACATCAATCGTAAATTTGTAGTCTTTTCTGTACGAGACATGGAAGATGAACTAAAGCCAGTAGCAATGTATATTATTACTCACTATATCTGGAACGCTGTTCGTAAAAATATTAAGAAAAGATTACTTGTAGTGGATGAGGCTTGGTGGATGATGAAATCTGAAGACACAGCATCTTTCTTGTACTCAATCGCCAAGCGTGGCCGTAAATACTACTTAGGATTGGCAACTATTACTCAAGACGTAGGGGACTTTATGAAGAGTCCTTATGGTATTCCAATTGTCACAAACTCATCCATTCAGTTGCTTTTAAAGCAATCTCCGTCAACAATAGATGTTCTCCAAAAGACCTTTAATCTAACAGACGAGGAGAAGTATCTATTGTTAGAAGCAGATGTTGGGGAAGGTATATTCTTTGCAGGATTAAAGCACGTTGCTGTTAAAACTATTGCTTCTTATACTGAAGACCAAATCATTACATCAGACCCATCTCAAATTCTTGCGATCAAGAAAGCCAAAGATGACTTAGTAGTAGCTTCCGAAACACCTAAATCAACAATAAATATCATGCAGTAGGTAGAAAAACCTTGGAAGACAAAGTCTTCCAAGGTTTTTACCTCTCATATTTGACCTTATTACTTTCTGCTCAAACCACTTATTCGTTGCTACTTTCTACTTAAATATCGTATAATAAAAGAGTGGTAAATCTCAAACTAAAACATATCAAGATAGTTACGATTATTTTAATCGCTCTTTGTTTTCCATCCTATTCTAATGCAGTTTCTGAAATCACAGAAGCTGATATTGATGTAATTACAATACCTGAAAATCCACAACCATACGAAGATGTAACTATTAAACTTTCTAGTTATTCAACCAACTTAGACCAAGCAATGATAGAGTGGCGTAGTGGTGCATCTGAAGTTCTTTCTGGTTACGGCAAGACAAGTTTTACTTTCAAAGCATTAGGCCCGAACACATTAACAGTTTTCAATATTCTTATTAGTCCAGCTGATGGATCGGGGACAATAGTGAAAAGACTTGCAATTAACCCATCTGAAATCACAATTTTATGGGAAGCAGTTGATGGCTACACTCCACCGTTTTATCGTGGTAAATCTTTTGCTTCAGCAGAAGGTTTAATAAGAACTGTTGCTATCCCAAATACAAGCACTATCAAGCAAGGCAAGGGTAATATAACTTACACATGGAAAACAGAGGATAGTACTATTCAAAATGCTTCTGGTTTCAACAAAAATTCATACACTTTCCAGAACAATGTACTTCGCTCAAAAGAAAGTATTTCTGTTTCTGCTATTTCAATTGATAGTAAATATAGTGCTTCAAATAAAATCCAAATACCAATTGTTAACCCGAAAGTTATTTTCTACAAAAAGTCATTAAGTGAAGGAATACTGTACAACAACGCATTAGTAGGGGAAACAAATATAACCGAAGACGAAGCAACTATCATTGCGGAACCTTATTTCTTGGCTCTATTCGGCAAAGAAAATGATTTTACTTATAGTTGGAAGATAAACGGCGCTGATATTGATACACCTTCAAAAAAGACAGAATTAACAATCCAACCAACTGAACGTGATGGATATGCGACTATTAATGTTGTTTTTGAAAATATTAATACTTTATTCCAAAAAGTTAGTGGTCAATTAAA
>JAIOQC010000036.1 GCA_021413565.1 Candidatus Nomurabacteria bacterium | reverse complement strand
ATCAACTATTTCAGGAATTGGTGGAGTTGATATTGGAACTTTTTGAACAACAATATTTTCTTTTATTGTTGGCTTTTCAATAACTTCCACAACAGGTGCGGGTTCTGCAATTTTCTCTGTCAATGTAGATATTGGTGCAGGCACTGAACTTATTTTAACTTCTGGTATTTGTTCCGCCTTGTGCAAAGTAGTTACTTTGACCAATAAATCTTTCAAAGATGCTTTGTTTTCTTCTGAAGCTTCTTTTGTTGGCATTGGTGAATGAACTTTTGTAACCATATCTGGCTTTTTTAATGTTGAAAGAGACACAGGTGCTGGTGTGGGAACTTTTACTAGAGTTTCCTTTGTAGTATCTTTTTTCTCTGGTGCACTATTATTAATACCAATAGTCTGCAACAAACCTTTCAAAAGTGGTGACGGACCAGAATGCTTTTTATCTATTGGTTTGTGGATATTATTTGTGTGATTATTATTTATTTTTGGAGCAGTATGATTCTTGTTATTAAAAGACGTTGGAGTATACTTCCTAACATCAAGCACTTTGGCTGTACTATCTTTGAATTCAATACCAAGTGCAGCAAGTGGTGCTGTAGAATTTTTT
The DNA here is from genome assembly GCA_021413565.1 of Candidatus Nomurabacteria bacterium. Taxonomy (GTDB): domain Bacteria; phylum Patescibacteriota; class Minisyncoccia; order Phycocordibacterales; family UBA9973; genus UBA8515. Next base: position 10,745 of record JAIOQC010000036.1, on the reverse strand, counting down.
TCTTCTTGTCGTCCCGAGCGAGTAGCCACGAATCCAGTACCAGCTTTAATTTCCCCACTTTTAATCTTAAACATGCATTCCTTGCAATATACCGGTCGACCTTCTTTAGGTTCAAACGGCACCATTGTTACTTTGCCACAATTAGAACAGTCTGCTTTGTATTTAGCTTCACCGTCGCCGACTTGTAGCATTCCACTCCAACGATTAATTTCATTTTCAACTTCTTCTCTTGGTCTAGTATAAAGTGCTCGTGAAGATGCAATAATCTTTTCCTTTACACCAGCAGAAATATCAAATTTAATCGGTGGAAGTGTAGTTGCAGAAAATGGACGACTGGTCACGCCATCAATCATTAATTTCAAATATACATGGAAGTTCGGTAAGTTAACCAAATCTTGTGCAGTGAATTCAGGTTCAAATTCTTTCTCAATAAAATCTGCATCATCTGCTCCCACACGGAATATAATCATAGTACCAACGTTACCAAACACAGCATCACGCACGGCTGTACCATTTTCATTTGAAAGTTGAGCAGTGTATTGATGGGCCACTATCAAATTGAGGCGATATTTGCGAGCCTCAGAAAGTATATTGGCAAATGAATCAGTCGCAAAGTTTTGGAATTCATCTACGTATAAATAAAAGTCCTTTCTTTCGTTTTCAGGAATACGCACACGCTCCATTGCTGCTAATTGAATCTTGGTAATAATCATACCTCCGAGAAGTGCGGAATTGTCTTCACCAACACGACCCTTGGAAACATTCACAAGAAAGATTTTGCCCTCATTCATTATATTGAAAATATCAATCGTTGACTTTGACTGTCCCACGACATTACGAATGATTGAAGTTGAAAGGAATTGTCCAACTTTATTTTGAATCGGAGCAATCGCTTCATTACGAAATTGTTCACGCCATTGTTCATATTCGTGAACCCAAAACGCTTTTACTACAGGATCCTTGAGATTACTAATAATCATCTGACTATAATCTTTGTCTACTAGTAGACGAGGAATACCAAGAAGTGTTGTACCAGGAGTATCAAGCAAAGCCAAAATAGCATTGTTGAGAATGTACTCCATACGAGAACTCCAAGCATTTGCCCAAATCTTAGTAAAAATACCCATGAGGCCCGAAGCAACAAGGTGCTTGTATTTAGGATCTTCAAGAGCAATCACATTGAAGCCAACATGAAAATCAGTATCTGCTGGGTTGAAATAAATAACATCTTTAGCACGATGCTCTGGTATTAAGTTTAATATTTCTTCAACAAGTTCCCCGTGAGGGTCAACAACACAAACCCCTTCCCCGTTTTCTATATTTTGAGCAATTAGATTAGACAAGAGTACAGATTTACCAGTACCAGATTTACCAAGAATATACATATGCTGGCGTCTATCTTTACGCTTAATACCAAAAACTGTATTGGTACTACGAAAATTAGTCTTACCGAAATAAGTAATATCTCTATTCTTTGGTATTTCCGGGTTCAAATCCATATATTGCTTTTATTATACATTGATTCTTATAAATAAAAAAGGCGTTGTACTCTGTACAACGCCTTTTAACTTCAAAGATACGGAAAGATGTTCAATGCATAATGTTGCAGTCCTAATACAAAAATTGGCAATTTTGCTTGTAGGTAATTTTGATGCATGAGCTTTAACTCATTATCTTCTTCACAAACTGGCGTATTGCATATATAAGCAATACAATTACCACCATCTATCTCTGGACTAACAAAATGAAGGGTTGCTCCTGTGTATATAGGTCCGCCATTTTTTTTAGCAAATAAAATAGCATCTCTAATTGGATCACTTCCTCTGAAACAAAATTGACTATCCAACAATGTTGGCCCAGGGTGTATGTTCAAAACCTTACCCAACATAGACCGAAAACTATGCAGATAGTCAATTCGTGCCATGTATGAATCAGAAATAATCACATCAGCACCTATCTCTTGAGCTTTTGCTAAAACACGCCTTTCGAAATCATGCTTTGCTTTTCTTCTACCTTCGGTGTCGGATATTTTTAATTTTCGAAACGACGAGGGTATATTCCAAATACGATCTTCTGATAATAATGCGGTTGGAAAAATCCAACTACTATTATTTGTAGGAAGTAGAGGAAACTTTCCTTTTAAGTCAGTCTCCATATCGTCAACAATGACACCTTTTACTTCAATTAATCCTTCGAGTATTCCTCTTGTTTTAACTTCTTCTAGAGTATTTTCAATCACTCCTTTTATATAGTGATCTTCTCCATCAATGTTTAAAAATTGGCCGTTGTATTCTTTAAGAGCGATATCTCTAAGGGAAGTAATGAAGAGTATTCCTATTGGTTTTGCAGGGATCAATTCTACAACAAAAGCTTTTTTGTTGTAGAAAAATAATGCACCTTCCATAAAAATTTTATTAATGAACGATTTCTGCTAGAAGCAGCTCCTAGATTTTCTAGTTCAAAAAATTTATACCACTAATAAAAAGAAAAGTAAAGGTTTTGTACGGAGTTTCATATTTGCTAATATATAATTATGATTTTCCCTAATTTAAAGAATGCTGTGTTTGGCTATGTAAATCTAGACTTGGAAGCAAGAGGGTGGTTCAAACAAAAAAATATTGACCATACAACAGACATAAACATTCTCCTTGAGCCGCAAAAATGCCAAGAATTCATAGATGATGTTCACAAAAAATACTCTTTGGATTTTTCTTATGGTGGATGGATGGAGGATAGAACATTCTTATGGAAGGATGGTTATTTAGAAAAGGATAAAAATTTTATTCACCTAGGTATTGATATTAACGCACCTCAAGGTACAGAAATTGCAACTGATTTTGAATCGGAAGTTGTAAAGATTGGTGACGACTACCCTCTTGATGGTGGTTGGGGTTCTTTTGTTGTATTGAGACATTTATCAAAACCAATTTATTTAATTTATGCTCATTTAGATAGAGATATTTTATGTAAGTTGGGTGACAAATTAGACATAGGAATAATTTTTGCAAAAATAGGATATGCTCCTTTTAATGGTAACTGGTTCCCTCATGTCCATGTGCAAGTTATAGCTGAAAAATATTATTCTAATATCGAAAAAAATTGGGACAAATTTGATGGCTATGGGCTCAAAAAAGATATTGAATTGAATGCAAAAAAGCATATGGACCCGATGGAATTTATATCTCTTAAATAAAGATAGTATTCATAATAAAATGCTATGATTATGTTATGTTACCTTTCTATTTTGCTTATCTAACTATTCCAATCGCACTATTTGGAACTATTCTATATATCAAAGATACTCTAACCGGCAAGGCACGACCAAATAAAGTCTCTTGGATTTTCTGGACGATTGCACCGTTTGTTGGTGTCTATGTAGCATATCAATCCGGTGTGGCTGTTCCATATCTAATCTCAATATTTATGTCGGGCTTTACACCACTTCTCGTAGTTATTGCTTCATTTTTCAATAAAAATTCTTATTGGAAAACAACTACTTTTGATATTATGTGTGGAGTCATCTCCGCAATCGCCATTGTCATCTGGATAACAACAAAAAATGGATTTGCATCTTTGTCTTTTGCTATTCTTGCTGATGTCGTAGCAGGTATTCCAACAATTATAAAAAGTTGGAAACACAGTGATAGTGAGACACTTGCACCTTATGTGGCCAGTATAGTAAATCAAACTATTGTTCTTTTGATTATAGTTGATTTTAATTTCTTAAATTCAGGCTTCCCTATTTATTTAATACTATTGAATATATTAATTGTTTTAGGAATCAAAAAGAAATTATTTTTGTAATTATTTACATCACTTCTTTTTGGTAACAAGATTCACAATATACTATCTCTGGTCGGTCGGGAGAATATGAAGTACTCATACTCATACCGCATTTCATACAATTTCTATTATATATCCGAGGTAAGTTTACAGAATCAAATCGTCTCTTAAATCTACATTTCCAACAAGTATCAGTAAGTGGTACACCTATCTTTTTGTGAAGCATCACTTCAAGATTGTTAAATCTAAAACCTTTTCCACATTCTGTACATGGAATAATTTCAGTGACTATTTCGTCGCTAATAGCCTCGACACTATTGGGAATAGTATCAGTATTAATTGTTATGGTATGTTCTGTATCAGGAATATCACGCCACGACATTCTTTTATCAATTGCTTCATCTTTTGTTAAAGGAAAGTAATATTGCGCCATAGTCTCATTGTATGAAAATGGTGACATACAATACGGTAACTGCTCACCATATACCCATGATCTACCATTTGTATCAATATACGGTTGATTCTTCATATCCTCAATAATTTTTGCTTTCAATATGAAATATTCTTCTTTTGAATACTCTTTATTTAAAATACAGTATTGTTTTCGTTTTAAATTTACGCACCCAAAACAATCTTTTGCTTGAATCGCATATAAACAATATTCATTATCAATAGCATTCGGCCAGCACTGTACACAAAACTTATTGTTGTATGCACCCTCACCAACAGTTAGGCATTCATATAAATTTTCAGCACCATTACCCCAGTTTGTATAATCATAGCAATTTTTTACTGGAGACATATTCACCATTTGAACATATCGTGAATCCTCAACACCAGAAATCATATACCCATCTTTGACATTTTTTGACTCATATATAAAATCTCCTTGAACATTTACATTCAAACTATTTCCTACAGTTGCCTTAGCAGGCTTAGTTCGCCAAAAATTTCGTGAAAGGGTGTACGCATTTTTTATTCCCTCGCGAGTGTTCAGTTTAAATTCCTTAATTTTTTCCTTATACTCTTCTTTTGTATACTGGATATTAAAAATACAATTAGATTTATTTCTCATGTTTACGCAACCGAAACAGTCAGTACAACCAGAGCATGCCCGTGAGAAATGCACATCAGTACATGAATCCAATTCTTCTGAATAAATACAGCGGTATGATTTATTTATACCAACACATTCATAACATAATTCACAGTTTTTTAATCTATATCCATCAAGACATTCTTGTACATGTGCATACATCATGCAATATGCGGTACGCTCCCCATAGTCTGCATTGAAAACCATAAAGCAGTCTTTTTGATATGCGGCTGCATTCACAAATGGTGAATTAACCAAGCTTGAATATAAACTTTCATTACACATAAATGTGGATTTTGTTCGTAATTCATATACTTGCTCCAAAAATGGTCGAGATTCATCGTATTCCTGAGAATACTCTGTGCCATCCCAAGAATCTGCCCACCAGCATTTCTGGCAAAATATGCGCAGGCCTGATTCTTCGCTAATTGTCGTAATCATTGATGTGTGACAACCATCACAGACACCTCGACGCATATTAAACCAATTGAGAAATGTGAGTCGTCGCATCAACCGGCAATCCGGACAAAAAGTCGGTGCTGGAACTTTCATCTTTTCATAAAACGAAAAATCATCGGGTTCGATGTTGAAATCTGTTTTACAGTTTTGGCAGTTGCGGGTTTCCATATTAAAATACTTCTTTTTGATAACAACTTTTACAATAGACTATTTCAGGTCGGTCAGGGGCGTAATTAGTTGTGATCTCTTTACTACAATTTGCACAATTCCTATTGTAAAAAGTTAAAAAACCACGACGCTTAATTCTATTACTATGTCGACAATAAAAACAAATTTCTGGGATTGGTATATTTAAACGCTTGTAAAAAACAAATTCCTGTGGAAGAATTTTATAATTTCTTACACAATTAGAGCAAGATAAAATTTCTGAAGTTATTGAAACAAGTACATCTTTAATAGAATCTGGTATTTGATTAAGTTGTATTGTCTCCTTACCTTTTGTTACCTGCAGTGAATCCTCCCAACGAAAACCAAGTAAAGATGCTTCTTCTTTTGTTAAAGACATGTTATCTTGCGCGATAGTTTCATTATACGCAAATGGTGAAAGGCTAGGTGGAATGATTAAGCCGTACCAATCTAAAGATATAAGTTCATTCACTATGTGCTCACGAATTTTTTCATACTCTTCTTTTGTATATTGTTTATTAAGAATACAATATTGTGAATTCTTAAGACCATCGCATCCAATAAAATTTGAGCAATTATTTAAAACAAATGAGTACTCAATGTCATGAGAATTCTCACAAGCAACAGTACCAATCATACGATTTGAATGATTAGCAGTCATATTTTCAATTGATTCAGTTACCCCAATACCACCAGTTCCACCATATGAATCTTTGGTATTGCGAGTACCAAAAAAATATTTTGAGTTTTCAGAATGACCCGTTTCAAAACAATTTTTACAATTATTAGATTCGAATATATAATCCCCACTACAGTTAATCACATTTCTATTTTGAGTTGCACGTTTAGGATATTTCAATGCATGACTTTTAAAAAGAGTAGCCACAATGTTCATACCATTTTTACTCCCAACATATTCAGATATTCTTTGATAATATTCTTCTTTAGATAATTGCTCATTAAAAAAACAAAAAGACTTATTATGTAAATTCACGCATCCAAAACAATCTTGACAATTATTACAATTCTCAATAAAAATACAATCTATACATGAAGTAGAATTCTGTCCCCAAAAAACTCCATTTGATTTATATACATTCACACATTCATAACAATTCTCAATATGATCATTATAATAAACATCAATAGAGTCTTTTATATTAGTCGAGCCTCGTGAGTACATTACATTTTCAGCATATGCAGTATTGAAGCAAAAATATGAATTTTTACATCCACCAGCAAAGTTCACATAATCACTATCAATATTCTGCCCAACAGAAGAAATTGGAAAAAGGGCTTTTTTATAAACATCTTTAAGAAGAGAATCCAACTGTTCAAAAAATGTTTTTGAAAAATCATACTCTCGTCCAAAAGAAAAAGGTGTCCACTGGTCCCCATTATAGAAATCAAGACTCACGACTTTATATGGACTTTTAGGATTATATACAGAAATAATACTCTTTCCAGTTACAATGCATGTACGATTATAAAGAGACATTTCATTTCTCCATACTGCTCGTAATTTAAACCGACAATCTGGACACCATGTTGGTGCTGGCACTTTCATTTTCTCATAAAACAAAAAATCATCGGGCTCGATAACGAAGTCGTTCTTACAGTTTTGGCAGTGTCTAGTCTCTGGGTTCATTAGTTTTATTCAAAATTGATGAATGCATACTTTCAGGCTTATGTGGCTTGCCTAAAATAAGTTCTACTTTGGGAATAATGCCCTCTTCCATAGCTTTCTTAATATTATCAGAAAGGGCTTGCTGGTCATAACCTAGGTAAACGATACTAGGATTAACTTCCATTAATGCCTTGTAAGTACCCTCTTCTACATCACCAAGTAAGACTAAGTCAATTTCTGGAATCTCTAAGAGCATTTTGATACGCTCTTTCTCGTCGTGTAATGGTAATTTATTTTTTAATTTTTCTACAGTAGTATCACGCGCGACAATTGCCACGAGTTGCTCGCCATATTCTCGTGCTTGTCTTATAAAATCACGATGCCCTTCATGTATCCCGTCAAATGTTCCGAATATTGCAACTGTTTTTATATTTTCCATATTTTGCTCTCCAATTAGTAATTAAATAAGTGGTTCACTGATTTTATCTTCAACAATTTTTTGAGAGTCATTATCGCCATAAACAGAATTCTTACCACCAGTAATAGCGGCTTTTTCTTGGGCTGAGCGAATGATAGTAGATTCTTCTTCAGCTATAAGTCGTGCGGCTTCTCCAGCAGGAATAGCGTATGTGTGTCGAGAAGCTTCAACAACACGGTCTCTATACGATGGATGAGTTGGTGGGAGTACGCGAAGTGTTTCTGCTGAGAATGGGTCGTAACTCTCTCCGTCAATTGTCATCTTAATATAAAATTCACCTACGCCTAAGTTAATCATATCTTTCACATCAAAAATCGGAGAAAATTCTGGCTTGAGCTTTACTGCATCATCTCCACCAACACGGAATGTAATAATTGAACCCACATTACCAAGCACTGCGGCTTCAACTTTGGCTGGAATTTGTCCAACATACTGATGAGCCATTGTCAGATTAATAGCATACTTACGAGCCTCAGACAAAAGGTTCTCAAATGTATCAGTCACGACATTCTGGAACTCATCTACATATAGATAGAAATCTTTACGGTCTTTTGCTTCCATTTTGGCACGAGCCATTCCTGCCTGTTTGATTTTGGTTAAAAACATTGCACCAAAGAATGATGAATTCTCTTCACCAATTTTTCCTTTTGAAAGATTAATCAGAAGTATTTTCTGGTCATTCATAATCTGCTCGATATCAATCTTGTTTTCTTTTTGACCGAATATATTTCTAAGCATTGGGTCAGACAAAAACTGTCCGAGTTTATTCACGAGTGGAATAATCGCATCTGTATCAAATTTCTCAGACCAGTCAGCAAATTCAATGGCCCAGAAACGCTTGACCATGTCATCTTCAATATATTCAACAACTTTCTGACGATAGTTACGGTCAGTAAGCATTGAAATCATTCCACGCATAGTTGCATGTGGATAATCAAGCAGTGCAAGTACAGTAAAACGAAACACATGCTCTAGGCGTGGTGTCCAGTTGGCACCGAATTGCTTACGAAGTACTTCAATGAGACCTTGAGTAAGTTGGTGCTTAAAGGTAGGGTCAACATTCGCTAATGGATTAAAAGATGATGGGAAATCAATATCGCCTGGGTCAATAATACAAACATCGTTTATGCGGTTCTCGGGAATAAAGTCCATGATGTCATCAATAAATTCACCGTGAGGGTCGATAACACAGACTCCGTAACCATAAGCAATATCTTGGCGAACCATTAGTTCTTGGAGTTTAGACTTACCAACACCGGATTTACCAATGATATACAGATGACGTCTACGGTCAACACGCTTAATACCAAAAACGAATTTCTTCTCTTCAAGTGAGGCTACATAATTCGTCCGACCAATAAAAGAAACTTCATTGGGGTCTGATTGTCCCAGTGTTGGCAAGTCAGGTGGTGGTGGGGCGTATTTGATTATTTGGATTTTGTTGGGTTTATTGAGGGCCATGTTAGAACATTATGATATTGGTGTATTTCTTTGTTGCTACACTCAATATCCTACTGTCCTTTCATTATACCAGAAAATAAGAGGCGTGAAACCTATTTTGCTCTCCTTTATTCGGAAATAAAAAAGCGGGATACCAATTGGTATCCCGCTTCATCTTTCATAGGGTTGAATTTTAGATGATTACATCATCTTTTATTTTGTACAAAGAAAAATCAGCACCGTTGATTATTACGTCATGGATTGTTTCGAGTATCAAAAAATCACCCAAATCCTCAATACTGTTCGAATTAATGCCACCAGTTTCTTTTTGGATTCTTTCAAATCTAGAATGCATTTGCGATTCATTTCGAACTAAAATGAAAGAAACATTGCGTGATTCTGATATTGTACCACTTTCGAAAGTGGCAAAATTAGGAACTGTTTCGATATACTTACAGACCTTTTCCAGATTACACACAGTCGTACCACTAGGATACCTGCCAACAGCTAAACCATTAGCATGTTTACAATTTTTTAAAATCTCTAATTTCTGCAAAACATCATTAGCATTAGCCGCTAGAGTTGCGTACAACTTACTCAGAGATTGCTTAGAGAGTATTGTTGTCCTTGTTACTGTTGTTGACATAATTGGTCAGTTTAGAATTGATGAACGATTTTGTGAATTTAAGTATGAGTATACTCCACAAAATACTAATGTCAATAATATGAAATTATAGTATAATAATCACGCATATGAACGAAGAAGAAATAACACCACTGGCAGGTAGAGAAAATTATCTCAAAAAACTTGGACCTGGAATTATAACTGGAGCGGCTGATGATGACCCTTCAGGTATCGCTACATATTCACAAGCAGGTGCTCAATACGGCACAAGTTTATTATGGCTTGCAGCATGGACATTTCCACTCACCGCATTTGTACAAGAAATGTGTGGGCGTATTGCACTTGTTACGGGACAAGGATTAGCAAAAAATATAAAAAAGAGTTATTCAAAGAGTATTTTATATGCCTGTACTATTCTTCTTCTACTTACTAACACATTCAACATAGCCGCGGACTTAGGTGCTATTGCAAAAGCAATCCAACTTATAATACCAAGAACATCATTTATATTTTTAATTTTCTTTATGGGAATTGCAGGTTTATTGTTGCAAATATATGTACCATATAAAAAATTTGCATCAATCTTAAAATGGCTAGTAGTATCATTACTTGCATACATAGTGACTGGTTTTATAATTCAGATGGATTGGAGCAAGTTGGCCTTTGATGGACTCATTCCACAAATTACTTTTTCTAAAAATCAAATACTTTTAATCACTGGTATACTAGGAACAACAATCTCCCCTTACCTTTTCTTTTGGCAAACATCTCAAGAAGTCGAGGAACAAATTTCTGAAGGCAAAACAACTGCACACTCTCGACGTGGCACAAATGACAAGGAAATAAAACAAATGCGTATTGATACATGGTCAGGTATATTCCTTTCAAATTTGGTAATGTTCTTTATCATTGCAGTTTGTGCGAATACTCTTTTTGTAAATGGCATTACAGATATCAATACTGCAAGTGATGCTGCTTTGGCACTGAAACCATTTGCAGGACCATGGGCAACAATGTTGTTTGCCATTGGTATTATTGGCACAGGAATGCT
>JAIOQC010000041.1 GCA_021413565.1 Candidatus Nomurabacteria bacterium | reverse complement strand
TTATTTTCTATAGAATCATTGAGTGTATTATTTACTACCTCTTTTTTATCTTGCGAGATAATATTTTGGTATACACGCAAAACATCATCTTTGGCAACATACAACAAAGACAACCCCAAAACTATAATAATTATTTGATGAAAGATTTTCATTTTTAATTTAAAATTTATTTACAAGATGTTGATAGTGTATATCCCAACTTTTCTGCGTCAGTTGAGAGGGCAAACCAGATTTGATTCTCTGTTTTAATTCTATTTGCACCAGAACAAGATGCACTGTAGTATAGTTTACCATTTTTTGATGCGACATAGTTTCTTTCTTGGACTAATGGTATCACCTTTGTGTCTACATAAGACTCATAAGCAGATGCTTGTTGACTATTTACAGATGACTGTGGTGTATTGGTAAATATAATTTCATTATTTATATCAGTTTTAGTGACCACTGATAATCTACCTAGACCAAAACAAGACACCCCTACCCCAATCACCACAAAAAGATACATAATAGTAATTTTGTCAATAGTCCATTTGCCCTTGATTTTATTCCAAAAATCATTTATACTCATATGAGTTTAATTATAAGGCATTTAATAAAGGTTTACTAGAGTTTTAGTTCCCTCTCTAACCCCTAAAAACTAGAACCTAACAACTAATTCAATATGGCACATAGAAAAGCTGGCGGTTCCGCCAAAAACTTAACAGACTCGAATCCAAAGTACCTTGGTACGAAACTTTATGCTGGGGAAACTGCTAAAGCAGGCTCAGTCATCATTCGTCAGCGTGGTACAAAAATCCTTCCAGGCACAAATGTTGGAATGGGAAAAGACCACACTCTATTTGCCCTCAAACCAGGTATTGTGAAATTCAGTACTAAACGAAAGATTAATTTCAATCGAACTTCGTCTGTCAAGAAAGTAGTCAACATAATCTAAAACAAATAAAAAAGGCTCATCTGCGTCGTTGCCGATTCCGTGTGCTCCTGCAATGTAGATTTCTACATCTTAGTCGCATACTCATCGTCGCCTCGCATCTGAGTCTTTTTTCTTCGTTTTACAAATAAAAATCCCTCATATGAGGGATTTTTATTATTGTATTAATTTTAGCGGAATCGGTAACGACGCAAATAGGTCTGTTTCTAATCTTTAACAATGACTATTTCACACTCACCTTTCTTCCCTCCTCTCTTAATCTCAACAGTATGTTTACCTAATTCTTTAATTGGATTCATAACAATCGTAGACTCATCAACTATAACTCCCGAAGAATCTTTAATTGCCTGTGCGACATCTTTTGCATTTACAGATTTAAATAGATGACCTTTTTCATTAGCCTTTACTCTAATTGTAACTACAGAACCTCCTACAGATGCAATTAAATCATCGAAAGCTTTTGCTTCATCTGCTTTCTTTTTAGCCATTTCAGATTTCTTTAATTCAAGTTTGGATAATGCTTGTGGCGTTGCGAGTTCTGCTAAGCCACGCGCAATTAATACATTCTGAGCATAGCCTTCTTTAAAATCTTTGATATCATATCGATTGCCAACTTTGGGAATATCTGTGAGTAAAATTACTTTCATATATTTTATGGTTTTGCTTGTAATACTTCGATTGCTTTGTCCATTTGTGGATCACGCTTGGCATCAAAATCAGCGTTTGTCATTGGAACTTTGATATCAGGAGTCAGTCCTGCGTCAGATATAGATAGACCATTAGGTATGAGCCATTTTGCTACAGTGACTTTCAATGATGTTGTGGGGGTTATAGGTATTAATTCTTGAACAGAGCCTTTGCCGAATGTCTGTTCGCCAATAATTGTTGCAACTCCATGCTCTCGTAAAGCTCCAGCGAGAATCTCGGATGCTGATGCTGAACCTTTATCCACAAGAACAACTAATTGTAATTTGTCAGTAAATAATCTTGGACCATAACTACGATAGATTTCCATATCACGACTAATACCAAAATCTTCAGTAACTATTGTTTTACCTTCATCAATAAACCATGAACCAATATTCACTGCAGAATCTAAATATCCACCAGGATTACCACGCATATCTATAACCATTTTATGATAACCAGAATCAATAAACTGTTTTATTGCATCACGGAAAAGTTGCGCAGAATTTTCAGAAAAACTATAGAATTTTATAATAAAGATTCCGTCATTTCGAACTTCTGTATCAATCACTGGCACATCAATAGTTGCTCGAGTAATCTTAAATTCACGAGTCTGTCGTTCACCAGTACGCAATATTGTTAGAGTTACTACACTATTCTCTGGCCCTCGAATAAGACTAATTGCTTTCTCAACAGTCATTCCATTCGTATCAACAGAATTAATTTTCAGTATTTTATCACCCGCACGAACACCGGCCTTTTGAGCTGGAGTATTTTTCAATGGAGTAACAATGGTTAAGATATCAGATTTAATTGCAACTTCAGCACCAATACCTCCGAAAGATCCTTGTATTTCTTCTTTAAATAAAATATTTTCTTCTGGTGGGAAAAATACAGTATATGGGTCACCGAGTGATGAAGCGAGTCCTTGCGCTGCACCCCAGACTCTTTCTTGGTCTGAAATCTTTTTAGTATATAGAGATTTATCATTTAGAGTATTCCAAACTTTCCAAAATGCATCAAAATCAGCAGAAGTTTCTACTTGAGTTTCTTTGTTTGCAAGAGATAAGACTTTTTCTATTTCTGGGCGACGTGAATAGCCGATATAAGTACCGAAACTAAAAACCCCAAAAACAAGCACCAGTGATGCTAAGGCGTATATTATAGTCCTATAATTTCTTTTGATCATTAGACTGTTATTATCGCAAAATTATGGATTCGTTTCAAGTAATAGTGCTTCTCGTGTGTATTTATTTCTTGGGTCCCAAAGCATCCAAGAAGTGAGTTTTACATCGTATGTGGCTTTAATTTGAGCCCTAACCAATTCTTTTGTATAAGTTGCCCCCATATCAAAATCCTGCAACCATGGACGAATCTTTTGAATATCTCCTCCTATAGCATTAGTCTTGATAATTGCACCCTCTAAAGCCCTTTTTATGACTTCATATGGATATGCGGCGGGATTCTTGAACCCAGCATGTCCAGGTGGATAATGAGATGGGTAAATCATTGGTGAAAGATAATCAAAATATGGGAAGGCTTTTTCCCAAACTTGTCCAATACCCATATCATCAGACACTTCAGTTGTTAAGCCAAATACAACTGCTGACATTGGTATATTATTATTTTTTTTCATTTCTTTATTTAAATATTTAAAGAAAGACTCAATATTGTCTGCACGAGTTTTACCATCAACTAAATGATAATTAATATCTTTCAAATTACCATCAGACGGATAACGAATATAATCAAAATTAATTTCGTCAAAACCATATCTATATGATTCATGAGCCAGAGCAATTATATAGTCATGAACATTTTTGTTGGCAGGGTCCAAGAATGACAAACCCTTGCGGTCTTTCCAAACAGTTCCATCGCTCTTTTTTGTGATAGCCCATTCTGGCTTTATTTTCGTCATATAAGGATCTTGGAATACACTAATTCTTCCAATAATATAAATATTCTTTTTGTGAAGCATTTCTACTAGTGCATGAATATTAGCAATGCGGTTTTCGGAACTACCATATCTTGAAACTAGTAGGTCATCAACACCAAAACTAATACGTCCAGTTGAATCTTTAATATCTATCACCACAGCGTTGAGTTCTGTTTCATCTATGAGTTTAATAATAGCGTCTCGAAATGAAGGAGAACCAGCAACCCAACTTGAAATATACACTGCTTTCACAGCAGATGGAGTCTCTATGTGAGATGCTACTACAGTAGATTCAACAGGCTTTACTTCTGTATCTTTTGAAGAAAATAATTTATCCAAAAGAGTGCTTTTCTCTTCATCTGTATCTATCTCGGGTATTGTCTCAGATGGACTTGCGTATTGTATATCATTAAATATTATTTGGGGCCAAACTTTATAAAAAATCCCAGCACAAAAAATAATTGCTAATGTTCCAATCATCCATACTTTTTTATTTATTTTAAAAGACATTTTATTATTTAGATATTATCCACGAATGCCTTACTTTCTCGATCATCTTTTAATATTCTTTTTTTAGTTTGACTGTAAAACAAATAGGCTAGAAATACGAGGGCTAATCCTGTAATAACAAAAAATATCTTACGCCACATATTTGGAAAACCTAAAAATGGCAATACTGCAACCCACAAACCTAGAATAAATAGTGTTCTTTCTTTTCTCATATTTAATAATTATACAATATTTTTAACAACGAGCAAAGAATATGTAATTTGCCTGTATTGCCCGCATCAATGCTAAAATCCAGAAAATTAGATTTTTTGTTTCGGATCAATAATCACAACAAACTCCCCTCTTTGCTTGTCATTATTTACAGTGAAATATTCCAAAAGTTCATTAGGTGTTCCTCGCACAAATTCTTCAAATTGTTTTGTTAATTCACGTCCAATAACTACAGTCACATTGGGTGAATATTTATTGAGTGATTCTAGTGTTTTTAAAATACGATGAGTAGATTCATAAAAAACCATTACTCTCTTTGAGATTGCAATTTCTTTGAATAAAGTTTCTCTACCTTTCTTGTGTGGTAAAAATCCCAAGAATACAAATTCAGCAGTTGAAATACCACTTGCAGACAGTGCCGTTACAAGTGCACTTGCCCCAGGGATTGGTACAATCTTTACATCATCTCCTAGAATCTCTCGTGTATTTTGAACTAGTAGTACCCCAGGGTCAGAAATGCAAGGTGTACCAGCGTCAGAAACAAGAGCGAGATTTTTGCCTTCAGACAGCATACGAACAATGGCTGATTCTTTACCCACTGTACTGTGAGCATGATAACTCATAGTCTTTGTATGTATATCGTATTTAGACAAAAGTTTCTTTGTGGTACGTGTATCTTCACACAAAATAACATCAACTTCTTTTAAAATACGCAACGCTCGAAGAGTAATATCTTCGAGATTGCCAATTGGGGTTGCAACTATATATAGAGTACCTATATCATTCATATGGTAATTATAGCATACAAAAAACTCTCTGTTTTCACAGAGAGTTTTTTGTATTTTCTATATCATCATTAGTAAAGCACCTATGAATGCTAGATTTCTTATAAAAGCTGCTTTATCAGAAGCCTTATGTGCTGGGTCATGTGTTTTCCAGAAATTATGCATCATAAATGTTGTTGGAATCAAAAACAAAAGTAAAAGCATTGATGATTCGCCGACATTAATATTAGTCATAATACCAAGACCACCAACTACGAGCATTGCACCAGTAAGCAATACTGCCACACGAGAAGAAGGCACTCCCTTACTCTTTGCATAACCAATTAGCATTTTCTCATCTTTGAAATGATTAATACCTGAGTACATGAAATATGCACCAAACAAAACACGTCCTAAAGTAAACATCAACATAATATTTTAAAGGATTATAATAATACAATTATTTTACCATATTATTAAAAATAAAAGATATATCTCATTTGACTTGTACCAGAAATGATGTTACCATTAATTAAATAGATAGATTTTCTCACAATTAAACATATAGTCATGCAACAACAAATAGACTTCCCTACTTTAAACTGGATAGAGTTAAAAGCAGGCAATGAATCTGCAATCCAAACCATGCGTAAAGGTTTAGAACGTACTGGGGTGGTGATTTTAACAAATCACCCAATTGAGCCAACTATCAAAAATAAAGCCACATTTGGTGGATTTTATTCCAAGATTTTTGATGCCGATGTTGATACATTTTTAAATGATTTTATGTCAGTAATTGCCACATCAATGGGAATTACTGAATCTCAATTCTTTAAAGGCAATGTACGAAAACAGGTGGATTATATAAATAATAATTCAAATTCACTCAATGTTAATGTAATTGCTTCAGTTGTCACAAAACCAATTGCTGATTTTAAAGTCTGGCACAAAGAAAATTGGGTATCTCTGCCAATCATAGAAGATACTTATCCTGTCTTAGTGCGTTGTGGTAATATACTTGAACACCTAACAGGTGGCATATATTTACCAGCTGGCATTATAGATGCAGAAACTTTCAAAAACTCATATTCTGCTTATCACCGACCAAGTGGTGATTTTAAAATTGAACCTTTAAAAGAATTCCCACACGATTCTTCAAAGTATAGATTTAAAACAGTAAATGAATATATGGCCAATCAACATTTGGAAACATAGCAAAAAAAACAATGGAACAGTACTCGAAAGATGCTGTTCCTTTCACATTTTACTTGATAAAAACTGATTTTTCTGGTATTTTGAAGTGTGATTAAATGTAACGGATGACCGCAATAAAGTAGCATAGGTCATGGGTCGGACACATCGGTTTGTTATAATTTAATATCAATTGGCCCTATCGTAACGGATGACCGCAACAAACATTGCAT
>JAIOQC010000040.1 GCA_021413565.1 Candidatus Nomurabacteria bacterium | reverse complement strand
GCCGACTGAGCCAGTAATTGCAATAATTTTCGGGCGATAACGCAAAAGAACCATCTTGGATTGCCAAGTAGTAATTATAACTATTATATTTTTGAAAATTTTTTTACTATTCATATAATATATTATGCTACCCTCTTTTATCTATCTGGTGGAACATCATAATAATTCAATAAGAATTTAGTGATATTTACAAAAGGTGGAATCAATGTCTGAGACGAATATATCACACCTTTTGGATACTTAACATACAAGAATACTATAAATTTAGGATTGTATGATGGAAAGTAACCAAAGAATGAGTGCATGTTTCGGTCTGTATAATACCCTTTTCCATTGTCCATTGCCACTTGCGCAGTACCTGTCTTTGTGGCAACACTATAATGATCAAATTTATGAGTACCATTATCATATGCTTCAAACACATGAGTAAGCATTCTTGTATCGAATTTGTTTAACTAAATGCGGAGTCACCAAGTTACCACCGTTTCCAAGAACTGAAAAAGCACGAATGGCTTCAATAGGTGTCAGTGCAATTCCTTGTCCGAATGCTGCGTTGGCATATTCAATATCACGAGGACTTTCAAGGTTTTTAATCAAACCTGATGTCTCATTTGGTAAATCAATTCCTGTTTTTTCTCCAATACCATAAGATTTCATATATGAACGAAACTTATCATGACCAAGTTTGCTCTCAATAAATACCATTCCGGTATTGAGTGACTGATCAAGTACTGCTTGCATTGAAACAACACCGCGACCCTTTTTGTCAAAGTTATTTATTTGCTTAGTATTTACCACCACAAAACCTTTGTCTAAATATGTTGTACTAGGTGTAATCACATTGGCATCTAACCCTGCGGCTACTACAAGTGGCTTGATAACTGAACCAAATTCAAATACATTCTCAACTAATGGATTACGATAAACAGCAACATTATCTACTTCACCAAAATTATTCAAATCAAAATCAGGCATTCCAGACATTGCATATATTTCACCTGTTTGTGGGTTCATAATAATACCTGCAACCTGATCAGCATCCCATTTGTCTAAGGTGTTTAATAGTTCAGATTCCAAAGTATGCTGAGTAGTAGGTTCAATTGTTGTAACAATATCACCCGTACTGTTTTCACCAGCCATTCTATCTTTTAGATTAGAAAAAACTTCTGCAAAAAAATTCAAATAGGCTTCATCATTTGGCCTCGAAAGAGTTTTATTGTAAAAACGCTCAAGACCATATTGACCGACACGCTCTTTGCCTTTAAATGCAATAAACCCCAGAGTGTGAGAGGCCAATGATTTACCTGGATAGAAACGCCAATTATCTTTAAAGATAGATACACCCGATAAATTAAGTGCCGTAATAGCATTGGCTTGTTCTTGTGTTAAATGATGTGCTACTTCTTCGTATGGATCAGTTTTTTTAAGTGCTTTTGTTATAAAAATATCTTTCTCCATTTCCATATATGGATCAAGCCCCTCATAAACAACTTCAGGTGAAGTTATATTCTTGGCATTAATAGCAACTTTGAAACCAGAAGATACTGCACCAGCAGCAACTAATGATGAATCTTTTTTAGAGAAGAATATTGAACCACGAGTAAACATGTCACCCGCTGGTGTAGCGTATTGTTTGTCGGCTCTTTGTGTATATAAATTTTTATGGATTACTTGAATATAGAAAAGTTTTCCAATTAAAATTAAAGAAAGAAAACATATAACAACTGATACAACTCTTATTCTAGATTGAAATGTTGAAACATTCATTATCGAACAGCAACACGAGGAGCTTCACGTGTAGCAAATATATTTTTTTGTATATCGACAAAACCTAGAGAGTAAGCATAATCCTTATTTATGCCACTTGTTGCGTTTAAATAAGTTAATTCAAGTTCACTAACATGAGTCCCAAGCACATGCACAGTTGCATTGAGTGACTTACGAGCCAAAACATTGAATGTGATTGAACCAATTAGATAAATATAAACAATAGAAAGTAGAACCAGTGATGCAATGAGTGCACGAAAAATCGTTAGTTGTGTTTGACTATTTTCTACGATACTCTTTGTAATTATTTTTGCATTGCTCATATTTTTTCTATTATTCTTAATTTTGCGCTTCGAGAGCGTGGGTTAATAATGCGTTCTTCTTCACTTGGTATAATTGGTTTTTTTGTAATAATATTTGCATTTCCTTTTTCTTTGATTACAACGAAGGCTCTTTTTACAATTCTATCTTCGAGACTGTGGAATGTAATGATTGCCATACGTCCCCCAGTAGATAAGTAATTAAATCCTTTTTGTATTGCCGTCTCTAGCCCAGAAAGTTCACTGTTGACTGCTATGCGTAAAGCCTGAAAGGTTCTTGTAGCGGGGTGAATCTTTAATCCTCTATATGATTTACCGACAGCTTTGTCGATTATCTCTACGAGGTCAAAAGTAGTCTCAATTCTTTTATCTTTACGGGCTTCAACTATTGCTTTGGCAATTCTTCTAGAATATTTCTCTTCGCCAAAACCATAAATGATATCTGCTAGACTTTTTTCTTCCCAAGTATTGACTATGTCAGTAGCTGTTAAATCACTATCTGTAGGGTTCTTCTTCATTGTCATGAGTAGTGGCTCATCTTTTGAAAAAGAGAAACCTCTACCTGAAATGTCTAATTGAAATGAACTGAGCCCTAAATCAAGTAATATTCGATCAACATGTGGGATATTTAATTCATTAAGAACGACATCCATATCCTGAAATGCAATTGTACGAAAGACAACATCACAAGGTATATCCCCTAAAACTGCCTTCGCACGATCCTTAGCATCAGAATCTAAATCAAGTCCAATAATTTTTACACCACTACCAAATCTCTCCACAATCTCAAAAGTATGTCCTCCACCACCGAGTGTGCCATCTATAACAATGTCACCCGAGAGGATTTGTAATCCATCGATTGATTCATCTTTGAGTACCGGAATGCGTCTGCCTGTTTTTCAACAACTTTTTTATAGGCAATCCATGCCTTTTCATTCCAGATTTCTGCGCGGTTCTGAACTCCGATAACTACAACATGATTGGTAAGGCCTGAACGAACTCTTAAATTTTCCGGGATTAATATTCGGCCGTTTGCATCTACATCAGTAGACACTGCTTGTCCAAACATAAATCTCGAAAAACTTCTGTTATCACTTGTAAGCATAGATGAGTCTGAGAGTTTACTTGCAACCTTATTCCATTCGTTTGCCGTAAAAATTGAAAGACAATTATCAAGACCTGGAGCAACAACAACACTCTTCCCCATTTCTTTGCGGAATTTTACCGGCAGTGATAGTCGGTTCTTGTCATCTAATGTGTGTGTATATTCTCCGATTAACATAAATAATTATGCGAGATGCGTTCATTTTATTAAAAATGACTTAGCCCACTTCATCCCACTACATTTAATTATAAACCACTTCATCCCACAACACAAACCCCTATCCCACTTTAAACTGTGGATAACTAATAAAGAGTCAGTGGACAATCAAGTATTTTTGTTGTATTCTATGTTTAATCAAACAAGTACACCATGGCAAAGCATGTGCAATTACCAAAACGAGAAAATGAATCTTCGGTAGAAATTAATTTCTACACTAAAAATAACGAAGATCCCTTAACTAAAGTTATTGATAGAATGGAAAACTATGGACTAAAAGAATTCCAACTAAAATATCTTGAGAAAACTCGTAACCCCGAATTTAGAGAATCATCTTTTTTCGGATGAATCAAAAAAATAGGATGTCTTGCTTTGGCAAGACATCCTATTTTAATTTTTATATTATTTATTCTTTTGGTCTCATTATAGGAAAGAAAATCACATCACGACAATTCTTCTGCTCTGTGAGTATTGCAACTAGTCTATCGATACCCATACCGAATCCAGTCATTGGTGGCATTCCATGCTCCATCGCAGTTAGAAATCTTTCATCAATATTCATTGCTTCTTCATCACCACCCTCTTTGGCTTTCGCTTGAGCAACCAATAGTTCTCGCTGTGCAACTGGGTCTACCAATTCTGCATACTGATTAGTAATTTCTGCACCAGCAATTACGAGTTGTGCTACTTGTGCAGTACCATCATTATTTTGTTGAGCCAAAGGTTTCAAATCACCAGGGAAATTAATCACAAAGGTTGGATTAATAATTTTAGGTCGTGAAGACTTTTTGTAAATATGGTCTAGCAAATTACCTCGTCCAGTTGTCTTGGCTTCCTCTTCTGGCATACCCCATTTAATTGCTTCAATGCGTGCTTCTTCAATAGTTATATTTTGACTATCAATATTTGCATTATCTCTTAGTAATTGAGAAAAAGATACTCGTGGCCACACACCATCGAAATTCACTTCAGTACCATTACCCTCTTTGTCATAAACAGTAAATGCAGTTTTGCCAACCACCTCACGAGCAATCTTCTGGAGCATTTCTTCGGTCCATTGAATATTTGTTTCTAGTGTTTGATAAGCGGCGTACCATTCAATCATTGTGAACTCTTGGATATGGGTTGGGTCAGAACCTTCATTGCGGAACATCTTGCCAATCTCATAAATACGCTCGTAGCCACCAGCCATAACTATTTTGTGTTCAAGTTCGAGAGCTATGCGGAGAACCATTGGTATATCAAGGTCGTTGTGATGAGTCTCAAAAACCTTGGCCATCGCACCACCTGCTTGATTTTGCAATATCGGTGTCTCAATTTCCAAAAAATCTTTTTCATCTAAATATGCACGCACACCTTTTATAATTTTTGACCGTAGGACAAAGCGATTATAGACAGAATTGTCCATTGCAATATCTAAATATCTTTTACGGTAAGTTTCTTCAACATCTTGTAATCCGTGCCATTTATCAGGAAGTGGCAAAAGAGATTTTGTGGCCATTTTCCAATCTTGTATTAAAATACTTTGCTCACCACGATCAGTCACAAAGAGTGACCCTGTAACAGAAATAAAATCACCATTATCAACAGTTGCTACAAATGTATTGAAAATTTCCTCAGGAAGAATATCTTTTTTCAAAACTGCTTGTAATTTACTAGCGCCATCTTGGATAACAATAAAGAGTATTGCTCCTTGGCCACGAATAATCATCACACGCCCAGCAATTGAAATAAAATTATCTTGAGATTGAATG
>JAIOQC010000056.1 GCA_021413565.1 Candidatus Nomurabacteria bacterium | reverse complement strand
GTCTGGATATGCTGTTAATATTTGCTCAATGTGATGAGTAATAGTTCCAGCAGTCAATCCCCTTTCTTTACAGATTTTTTTGATGGAGTAACCTTTTTCGAGTAATTCTTTCGTTATTTCTAATGTCGAGACTTTAATAGTTGATGCTTTTTTGACCTTAGTTTTATCAAGAGTGCCACCCATTCGTTCAATAAAATCATTCTCAAGTTTTACCTGTTCGTTATTTTTTAGTTTTGAGAACATGAGTTCATTCTGAGTGCTTTCATTGCGTAAATCTTGGTCAAATTCTAAAACTTTTGGGTCAACGCGTAATGCCTCCTTATTAAATCCAATGAGTCTAATACCTGAAAGTTTCCTAACTCGAGATAATGCTACATAACCCATACCATAAGAAAAAGTTCGAGATAAATCTATCTCTGCATTATCGAGTGACATGCCCTGACTTTTGTGAATAGTAATCGCCCACGCTAGTCGTAGTGGTAATTGTTTGATGGATGCTTTGACTTTACCATCTTCTTCAATTGCCCAAGTTTCAGGTGTTATAAAAACGGTCTTGCCGTTATAGAGTTCAACAACAGGTGTAAAAACTTGGCCAGAAATATCATTGGAATCTAGAAAACTGACGATTTTCCCACGAGTACCATTTACATATCCTTCTTCGAAATTGTTTTTAATACACATTACTTCTGCTCCAACTTTTAGTCGCAAGTCTTCGTGAGCCAAGCAACTCTTTTTAAGTATTTCAACCAATATGTCGGAACCAGAAGAAGTCATACGATATATTTTCTCATCTGCAGATATAGTATCAAGTTCAATGTGATTTTCGTGGTCAACATTTGCATTGTGTGTGTAAAGTTTGGTGGCTTTTACACCTTCTGGAAGTTCTGCATGCATTCGGTCTTCTAAGTATTTGTATTGCTCGTCATTAATAGTATTATCACGAATAGTATTTAAAATATTAGTAAGTATTTCGTCATCTTGTCTGTGTTGTTCAGTTAGATAACAAATTGCTGGATTCATAAGTTTCCAAGCCTCACTATAAATAACCATATCTTTAAGATCTGGTTCGTTGGAGCGATTAATTGGTGGTAACTGAAAGAAGTCACCTGAGAGTATGATTTGTAGCCCTCCAAAAGGCAGAGCACTCCGCTTGAAGCGACGACATACACGTTCTACTATATCGAGTCTATGTGCATGTAGCATTGAAACTTCATCGATAATTAGAACTCGTGCTTTCTCAAAACGCTTCCAGAGATATGGTTTGGCTTCGAGAAGTTCAATATCATGCTCATCCATCGTATCCTTTATGCCTATTCCCGCCCAACCGTGAATAGTCATACCGTTCATATGAGTTGCAGCAATACCCGTGGAAGCAGTAACAGCCACAGGTATGTCATGGTCTTGTAGGTATTTAATATATTGATTTAGAAGATAAGTTTTACCACTACCAGCACTACCAGTTAAATAAATATTTACCCCCGTTTTCATAATAGAAAGTGCTTGATCTTGAGTCATACGCTAGTATAGCATTAGTACTTTCTGATAACTGCTTTAACCACACCATTAATTTTCAGATACTGTGTTGGATAGATTGGTTTGAATTCTTTGTTGGCAGGTTCGAGCCACACTTTGTTGCCACTTTTGCGATAATATTTCATTGTAAACTCTCCATCAACATCTGCGATGACTATATCTTTGTCCTTAGCAGTATCTCTTTTTTCCACTAGCACCATATCGCCATCTGCAATGTGTGCATCAATCATAGATTCACCATCAACTTCGAGCATGTATGTAGTGTCCTTTTTTGTAACTAGATAATTTTCAAGATTAATAGTGTCGCGTTGTTCTTCGGCAACATCTGCTGGGAAACCAGCCTTTACAAGTCCAAGAAGTGGAATCTCGTTCAAGGATTGTAGAGGTACAAGTCTACCTAGATAATCCTTACTCACGATTCCTGCTTCAATAAATTTATCTACAATACGTGCCACAGCATTCTTGGATTTAAATCCAAAGAGCTTCATCATCTCTGTGTAAGTAGGCATACGATTCTCTCTTTCGTAGAAAGATAATAGTTTGGCTTTTTGTTCGTTGTACATAGGTTTATTATACTAGAATTTAAACATAAGTGTAAAAAATCTACTAAAGAAGATGTGACGAGAATGTTGAAGAATTTTTCTTCGTAGAATCTTGTGGTCACGAGATTCTCGACTGTAATCTTCTCCTTGGAGAATTTTCATAT
>JAIOQC010000018.1 GCA_021413565.1 Candidatus Nomurabacteria bacterium | reverse complement strand
TATCTTATTAGTGTGTGTGAAAAATCTGGTGATAAAATAAGAGCCATTGGATATTGCAAAATGACTCTTGCACGTTTCCCCAATGACCCTTACACTAAAAGTAAATTGGAAGTTTTGACCAAGCTTTAGGCTTGGTCTTCTTCTTTTTTGAGTATAAATAGAATTGATAGGCCAAAACAAACTAGAGTACCTATGATACTAAAAAATGCCATTTTTGAGCCCTCCCAAACGATGAAAGAAATAGTAACAGCAATTTATCAGAATGGAATATTTAAAGATAATAAAATCTTAAAACCCCATTTGACAGATCGAATTGGAATAAGAATGAAGTTTCCCGAAGGTGCAGAATGTATATTGTGGACTAACGGGAAGAAATACTACGCAGTTTGTGAAGCGTTTGGAACAATCTTCACTGTTAATATTCCACGCAACATAGGTGATGACATTTGGGATAAATTCAAAACACATTATGAAGGAAATTATTCTTACAAACCTTTTTAAGGGATGGTATTTACCATCCCTATATTTTTTTGTCAAATATTTTTTATTTACTTGCAACTCATATACACGATGATATAATAAGTCATCAAACCAAGGAGTTCTAAATTGAACAAGACAGAAGTTATCACGATGTTTATGAATGCAGTAGGACAGTACACCTCTGCAATCGACAAGACCGCAGAATCGAACATTACTTACAAGAAGAGTGTTTATGCTCTTGAAGATGCTGTAAATCTTATCTATCGTGAAGTAGACCCAAAAGAACTGGGTAGCAATGCAGAAGCACGTAATGCAAAGGTTTCTGAAAAGACACAGAATTTGATTGTTGCAAAGCGTGAAGCAGAATACACCTTAGAGACTGCTCGTGCCAATGAATCTCGTATCAAAGCAGAAGTAGACCAAATCAAGTATATCATTCGTGCGTTAGAAGTGAAGGAAGAAGCATAATGGAAATTTCAATTCAAGGCGTTACAAAAGTCAATTATGAACTGGTGATTGACGAAGACGTTTTCAATGAGGCTTGTGAAGAGGCTGGACTTGACCCAGCAAACTTTAAGAAATTCACAAAAGACCAGTGGGATGAATTGAATCCTCATTTGATTCAGGCTGTTGTTGATAGCGAATCAGAAATTGACTATACAGAAATACACTGTGAAAGTTCAGTTTATGCTGATACACTTACTATTGATGACAGTAAGAACATGACTACTGTTTACTATGACAAGAATCGCAAAACAGATTCATTCGAGATTATGTAAGAAAGGAATGGAGGGACTCTGTCCCTCCAAGCTTGACTATGTTATTAGATGATTATCCAATTGTCATTTGGACAATTGTAAAGAAGAACAACAACTATATCTTGCTTGATTCTTGTGGCATTGAAGTATTCCGAAGAAAAGAAAATCGCAAGAAAGAAATCTACCAGTATTGTGAAGATAATGGTATTGATTTTCAAGAAGAATTTTGACTTTTGGTTATAAGTAAGGTAATATAAAGTTATGAACAAGCATATCGAAATCACACGCCATCTTACAGTAGACGGCACAACCACTTTTTATGTTATTGAGAAGAGCAAGAATTCTTCAAGCATCATCTGGAATGGTGATTGCAAACAAGCCGCTTATCAGGTTGCGTATCGTAATGCTCGCAAGGAAAATACACCTCTTTACGATACTGTTTACAAGGCACAAGTTGACCGAAATGGTGTGAAGCATATCATTCCTGTTGGCAATGAACTGCTGGAAGTAAACTAAACACAAGCCCCTGTAAAAAGGGGCTTGACTCTTTATATTATAATGGTATAATTAGGTGTAAGAACAATGAAGTGGATATATCTAATGTTAACAATTTTCATCATCCCATTTGCATTTTTTGCGTGTGGATTTCTCACAATTGCTTGCACTATTGACAAGTATGTAAGAGAACAATCGTAATGACAAAAACTCCAGAAAAAATTCTGGAGTTTTATTTTTAGGGATGGTATTTACCATCCCTTCATTTCTTTCTCAATTTTTTTTCTTTCACTGGCTTGACACAATTTACTGCCACAGCTTCTCCACCTACTTTGATTTCATTTGGTAGTGGATGTTCTTTAATCATAACAGTTTTCTTACAATCAGCACATTCCAAGGTATAACAATCATTGCCTAGAACCTGCCAATTTTTCACATTATGTCCACGAGAAAGGACTATGTTCTTAGTCTCTTCCATCAAACCGAGTATGCTCAATATTCCCATGCTGTTATTATATCAGAAAAATAATACTTGCACACGTATATATTATTTGGTATATTAGTGTTATGAGAACAGTACTTTGGGTGACTAACGACAATGAGCGTTGGTACAATCATCATCATTATGAATTCTTAATTGAGGACATCACAGGCTTCAATCTTCAAAAAAATTTGTGTGCAGAGTCTGTCAAGTATATGGCAAAGCGTTTAAAAGATACACCTTACCATAGAGCATTCCGAAACAAGTATAGCATCTATCAGGACGAATACAAAACACTT
>JAIOQC010000049.1 GCA_021413565.1 Candidatus Nomurabacteria bacterium | reverse complement strand
ACATTCAAAGCAAGTATTTAATGATACAGTTTATCAAGCAGTAAACCAGCAAACTAATCAGCAGGCTGAGTTTAGAAACACGAAACCAATCGATGTGGTTGGTTTCCCGGTCAAGAAGCTAACGCCCGCCATATTGGATTTGGGTTTGTCCTGTGACTTCAATTTCCTGGCTGTAGCACAGTGGGGACCAAGGAAAAACCTGGAAGCAACAGTTCGTGCATTTGTTGAAGAATTCAAGACAGAAGAAGTTGGTCTTGTGCTTAAAACAAATACGGTCAAGAATTGTATTATGGATAGAACACTAACCGAGCTACGTTTAAAGAACCTGCTAGCAACTCTTCCGCAAGATAGAAAATGTAAAATTCATCTACTTCATGGTAATATGAGCGATGAAGAGGTAGCTGGCTTGTATGTGCATCCAAAAATAAAAGCCTTTGTAAGCACGACACACGGCGAAGGCTTTGGTATTCCTATGTTTGAAGCAGCAGCTGCTGGACTACCGATTGCTGCTCCATTCTGGAGTGGGCAAACTGATTTTCTAAAGGCTCCAAAGAAAGATAAAGACACAGGTAAAGTCAAAATGAAATCACATTGCGTGAAGATTGATTTTGAACTTAAACCGGTTCAAGCTGAAGCCGTTTGGAATGGTGTTATACAGGCTGATTCTAAATGGGCTTTCGTAAAACAAAGTTCTGTTAAAGAAGCTATGCGAGAAATGGTTAAAAATCTTCCACCACAATCTGCCAATGCTAGAAAACTTCAAGAGCATATCGTTAAGACATTCACAGAAGAAACTGTATTAAAACAATTTGCTGAAAGTGTTTGGGGCGGCTCTTTGGATAACAACTTACAAGAAAGTGAAATAATCACGTTATGAAGAAACAAAAAGTAGCATTAATAACCGGAGTCAATGGACAAGATGGTTCTTATCTTGCTGACTTTCTTTTATCAAAAGATTATAGAGTTGTTGGTCTTTTGAGATATACGGCTTCTAATGATAGTGGTAAATTAGCCAATATACAACATAATTTATCAAATCCAAACTTTTCACTTGAAACAGGAGATATAACTGATGCTTCTGCTATGTGGAGAATTATTGATAAACAACGACCAGATGAGATATACAATCTTGCTGCTCAATCTCACGTTGGCGAATCATATCGTTCACCAATGAGTACTGCTCATATCGATGCTATTGGACCATTAAATATTCTAGAAACAATCAGATGTCTAGATAAAAATATTCGTTTCTATCAAGCATCTACTTCTGAGATGTATGGTGATACGCCTGGACCACAAAACGAACAAGCACTATTTTCGCCTATTTCCCCATATGCTTGTGCAAAAGTGTTTGCACACAATTTGACTGCTACGTATCGTAAGTCATACGATATATTTGCTTGTTCTGGTATTCTTTTTAACCACGAATCTCCTCGCCGGGGAGAACATTTTGTTACCCGAAAAATTACTAAAGCAGCCGCGAATATTCTTGCCAATAATCAAGATAAGTTAGAATTAGGTCGTATTGACACAAGACGCGATTGGGGATTTGCTGGGGATTATGTTGAGGCAATGTGGTTAATGTTACAAAATAAAGAACCAACAGATTATGTGATTGGCACTGGCGAAACACATACTGTTAAAGAGTTTGTAGAAGAAGTATTTTCATTAGCAGGCTTAGATATAAACACGCATATGGTTTCAACAGAAACTCTTTATCGTCCTCACGATGTTGCTTTCCTTCTAGCAGATCCAACAAAAGCTGAAACAGATTTAGGCTGGAAACGAAAAGTTGGCTTCAAACAGCTGGCAAAAATGATGTTTGAAAATGATACTGTTTTAATTAAAGGTAAAAAATGACAAATACAGATGATTTCTTTAAATGTTCTCTTTTTTTAGAAGACAAGCCACTTATAAACAATTTTTCATTCAATCAAAAAGAAATCCTATATCAAGGAGAAAAACATAATAAATCTTCTTTTGCTGTCATTGATGTAGAATATAAATGCAGACTAAAATTATCAGAACAATTCGACGCAACGTTGCCAACAATTATAATACCTAGCAGAAATGGCATTAAACTGCTGGAATTCACTTTAAATAATTTGATGCATCATTCTATACAAAAAATCTGCAATATTATGGTAGTAGATGATCGTTCAACAGATGAATATTCACAAATATTAGATGACAAAAAAGATATTTCTTATTTAAGATGTGACAATCAGAAGGGCTTTAACTTTTCTATGTTATGTAATATAGCTGCTTATGTAGTATATAAAAACAATAGTAAAGAAATAATACTATGGAACAATGATCTATGGATAGAAAAAAAAGAATATCTAGAAATATTGATTGCAAAACATAGACAGGATAAATCAAAAATATCTGGAACTAAATTGTTATACCCGTTAAGATCTTTTAATGGAAATATAGAAGACAGTCAAAATATAAAGCAGCATTTTCCTAATATGAAAGATGGCAAATGGAGAGGAACTGTTCAATTTGGAGGTGCCTCTTGGGCGCATTTTCCTGGAACTCCACTTAATCTTAGTCCGATGCATTATAAAAGGTTTTCACAATCAAACAGTGCTTTAGTTAACTGCGATAAAGGGGAAACATTCGTCACAGGGGCACTTCAATTAATTGAGTTGGAATGGTTTATAAAAAACGGAGGATTAAATCCTTCGTTATCTAAAAATTTCCAAGATGTTGATTTATGCTTAAG
>JAIOQC010000047.1 GCA_021413565.1 Candidatus Nomurabacteria bacterium | reverse complement strand
GAATGCTATTGGTGGACAGGAGGTCACTATGACAGCATTGCAAGAGCGTGCGACATGGGAGCCGACAGACCAATGGAGTTATGACAAAGTAGATGTATGGTTCAAAACAAAACTCAAGAATGATACTGAACTTGGTTTAGCTGTAACTCACGAAGCTGCGATGACAAAAATGTTGCAAGGCTTTGTGAACTCCTATCGTGATTTGCCATTCTCTGTTTATCAATTCCAAACAAAATTTAGAAATGAAACTCGTGCCAAGTCTGGTATCATGCGTACTCGTGAATTTATTATGAAAGATTTGTATTCTTTTTCAAAAGATGAAGCCGAACATAATGAATTCTATGAAAAAGCAAAAGAATCTTACAAGATTATTTTCAAGCGTGTTGGTATTGGGCATTTAACTTATTTAACATTTGCTTCTGGTGGTATGTTTTCAAAGTTCTCTCATGAATTTCAAACAATCACTTCCGCTGGTGAAGATGTTATTTATGTTGATGAAAACCAGGGTATTGCTATCAACAAAGAAGTTTACAATGATGAAGTGATTGCAAGTTTAGGATTGTCAAAAGAAACTCTCGTAGAAAATAGGGCGGTTGAAGTTGGCAATATATTTACTCTTGGAACCCGTTTTTCTGATGCATTAGGATTAAAATATCAAACAGAAGCAGGAGAAGAAAAGTCTGTATTTATGGGTTCTTATGGCATTGGACCAGGACGTTTAATGGGTACAATTGTTGAAGTTCTTTCTGACGAAAAAGGTATCATTTGGCCAGAAGCAGTTGCGCCGTTTAAGGTTCACTTGCTTGTATTAGGTGATGATGAATCTTTTAGTAATGAAGCCAATGCTTTGTATAGTGAATTGAAAGACATGGGTGTGGAAGTTTTGTATGATGACCGCCTAAATATTTCTGCTGGTGAGAAATTTGCTGATGCAGATTTAATTGGTATTCCATATCGTGTTATTGTTTCAAAGCGTAGTAATTCAAGTAGTGGGTATGAAATCAAAAAGCGTATAGAGCAGAATGGTAGAGTAGTATCAAAAGAAGAACTTATAAATGAATTAAAAAATGTTTAAGAAATTCTACAAAATGTTTTCTAATGATATTGGTATTGATCTTGGAACTGCCAATACATTAGTCTATTTAAAAGGACAGGGGATAGTGCTCAATGAGCCATCTGTTGTTGTTGTAAACCAGAAAACTGGTCAGATTGTTGCTGTGGGTACTGAAGCCAAGCAAATGCTCGGAAGAACACCGGGGCATATTCGTGCTGTTCGACCTATTGTCGATGGTGTGATTTCTGATTTTGAAGTTACAGAAGAAATGCTTTCATATCTAATCGGTAAAGTAGAAAAAATGTCACAGAAATTTATTCGCCCTCGTGTTGTTGTAGGTGTGCCTACTGGTATTACCAATGTGGAGATTCGTGCAGTTGAAGATGCTGCCCGTTCCGCAGGTGCACGAGAAATATATATTGTTGAAGAACCTATGGCTGCCGCTGTTGGTATTCGATTGCCCGTCAAAGATGCTGTTGGTTCAGTGATTGTTGATATTGGTGGTGGTACAACCGACATTGCTGTTATATCTTTGTCTGGTGTTGTGCGCTCAAAGAATCTAAAAATCGCAGGTGATTTATTTAATGCCAATATTATGAATTACATGAAAGATGAATTCAAATTACTCATTGGCGAAAAGACTGCTGAAAATGTAAAAATTGCTATTGGTTCAGTTTTGCAAGGTGAACCTATGGAGGCTGAAGTTCGGGGGCGAGACTTGGTGACAGGTCTTCCTCGTCAGGTCATTGTTACAGATGCTGATATTCGTGAAGCAATTATGTCTTCAGCATTATCTTTAGTTGATGGCATTAAAGAAGTGCTAGAAACTACTCCACCAGAACTTCTATCTGATATTATACATCGTGGATTAGTACTCACTGGTGGTGGTGCGCTTTTGCGAGGACTTGATACTCTTATACAAAGTAGTCTCAAAATACCAGTTTACATTGCTGAAGATCCGTTAACTGCAGTTGCTCGTGGCACTGGTGTTATTCTTGATGAATTTGAATCTTACCAAGAAGTTTTAGTAAACACCGATGATACACAAGCTCCGAGATAAAAAACAAATAGCTCGAAATAAGAGAATCATACAAACTATAGTATGGGTTCTAATTTTTATATTATTGGTATGGGCAGGATTGTTTATTTGGTCAGGTAAAATTTTTACAAAGATTGGACGGCCAGTTTGGTTATTTAAAAATAAAACAACAGAGATTGTCGCAAATAGTGAATATATTGTTCGCACAAAAAAATCAGTCTTTAATGAAAATACAAGATTGATTCAAGAAAATACTGACTTGAAGAATATGGCAATTGATTATCAGATTCTTAAAAAGGAAAATGAACAACTAAGAGAATTGTTTGGGCGTATTCCTGTAAATTATAAATTTATATTAGGCACAATTTTGGCCAAGCCAAATAGTTCTCCTTACGATACGATTATTATTGATATTGGTTCTAATGTTTCAATCAATGTGGGTGATGAAGTTTTTGCTAATAGTCAAACTCCTATTGGGCGTGTCAGTGTTGTTTATGATGATACTTCACTTGTGGCATTATATTCTAATCCAGGACAGAAAACTGAAGCATTGCTTGATGGTTCAAATGCAAGTGTTGAATTGGTTGGTCGTGGTGGTGGTAATTTTGAGATGATTGTGCCAATTGATTTGTTGTCTGAGAAGGGTACACTTGTGCTTTCACCACGAAGTAGTACTGAGATACTAGCAGTCATTGAAAAGATTATTTCAATACCAACTGATCCAGTAAAGAAAGTGATTTTAAGTTCTCCGGTGAATATCCAGAATCTCAAATGGGTACAAGTAAAGAAAAATTAAAAATGAAAAAGCCGATTGATTTTAAAATACAAAAGAAGCTCGATGGATTTTTGGGTCGTGCTGGTGTCTTGTCTACCCCCCATGGAGTAATTCAAACTCCTTCTTTTGTTGTTGTGGGTACAAAGGCATCGGTCAAAGCACTTACTCCGAATCAAGTTTCAGATTTGGGTGCACAAGTTGTCTTGGCGAATACTTATCACTTGTACTTACAGCCAGGGGATGATGTAGTTCGTGAAGCAGGTGGATTGCATAAATTTATGAATTGGCATGGTCCAACAATGACTGATTCAGGTGGTTTTCAGGTTTTCTCTCTTGGTGTCGCTTATGGCAAAGAAATCTCAAAAATAACTACTATTACTGATCCTAATTTTATGATTCCCGAACGGTCTCTTGATAGTATTATTCCATTGGCAAAAGTTGGTAATGATGGTGTCTCATTTAAGTCACACTTAGATGGTTCTTTGCATTATATTACACCAGAGAAATCAATAGAGATTCAACACAACTTAGGTGCTGATATTATTTTTGCTTTTGATGAATGTACATCACCGACTGAAGATGAACGATATCAAAGTGAGGCACTCGACAGGACACATGCATGGGCAAAGAGAAGTTTAGAAGAGCACAAAAAAAGAGAATCAATTAAAGAGACTGCATCTACAATTCTTTTTGAAAGGTCCTCGGATGGGGGAGGACAAGGGGCCAGACCATTTCAAAAAGAACAACAGGTTTCATCTGCGAATGTTTTACCCCAAGCATTGTTTGGTATTGTTCAAGGTGGGCGGTCTGAAATACTTCGCAAGAAATCCGCCGAGATTATTGGTGCGATGGATTTTGACGGTTTCGGTATTGGTGGTTCATTTGCAAAAGAAGATATGAGTACTGCTGTGAAGTGGGTCAATGAGATTTTGCCCGAAGATAAGCCACGACATCTTTTAGGTATTGGTGAACCAGAAGATTTGTTTATGGGTGTAGAAAATGGTGTTGATTTGTTTGACTGTGTTGGTCCAACTCGGATTGCTCGCAATGGTACACTCTTTACAAAAACAGGCAAGATAAATCTTTTCAATTCACAATTTATTCGAGATTATAAACCAGTCGACGACGCATGTGCTTGTGATACTTGCACAAATTATACTCGTGCATATTTGTCACACCTATTTCGTGCCAAAGAGATGGAGGCAGCGACTCTTGCATCAACACATAATCTTTACTTTATCAATAAACTCGTGTCGGACATGAGGCAATCAATC
>JAIOQC010000046.1 GCA_021413565.1 Candidatus Nomurabacteria bacterium | reverse complement strand
ATTAGTCGTCTTATCGAAAGATTGTGTGACGGGGAAGAAGCTAATGAGAAAATTTTTGATGATTTTGTTCAAGCATTGTATTTGTTGGATGATCCAAATACATCTGCATCTTCACGTGAAGCACTCGAATTACATTTAGTTTTGAGAATAATGAATACACTTGGTTATATTGGAGAATCAGAAATATTAGCAGATTACTTAGCGTCAGACTTTAATAGTTCTAAAATTGAATCATTACTTAAAGAAAAACAATCAATTATTGCTCATATTAATCGTGCATTAAATGAAAGCCAATTATGATATAATATGTCTTGTATATGTCAGACAGTAATGAAAATCGAAATCGTATTGAAGATGTAAAACGTCATTTATATGATGCTTCAGATCAGACTGTGAACAAGGCTCGAGAAGGTGTTCTGCACCCTGTGAATCATCCAGTACCTTCAACATGGAATGTGGGAGGGAATACTGATAATTTGGATATGAAAAAAAACAAACAGCCAACTTCGATTTTTAAGAAATTCTTTTTAGGCGCCATAATTTTCTTTATTGCCACATTAGGCTTTGCCTTGTATGTGTATATTAATGGTTCTCCGTCAGTATCTAGTGATAAAATTGATATTGCAATTTTGGGTAATGCTTTTGCAAAGGGAGGAGAGGAATTGTCATTGCAAATTGAAATTACCAATCGCAACAATGCTAGTCTTGAATTAGCAAACTTAGTTATTGAATATCCAAAAGGTGCAAAAGACGATATGACAGATATGATTCGTTTACCAAAAGAATCTATCGGTACAATTTCAGCCGGGCAAACTATCACTCGTGAAGTAAAGGTAACACTTTTTGGTGACGAGAAATCGTCCCGAAACGTAAAAGCAATATTAGAATATCATCCAGAAGGTTCGAACGCTATTTTTAGTAAAGAGATGCAGTTCTCTGTAACGATTAGTTCCGCACCTTTATCTTTATCTATTAAAGCACCAGATCAAGCAACTTCTGATCAGACTATTGAATTATTAGTTACAGCAACTCTTAACACGGCATTACCTGAAGGCGCTACAATGCTTCAGGTGACTTATCCTAATAATTTCGTTTTTGAAAGTTCAACACCTTCAAGTATTGTTGGTAATTCTATTTGGGATTTGTCTTCCTTAACACAAACCGAACCATTAGTAATATCGATTAAGGGCAAGATTGTAGGTCAGTCTGGAGACCAACAAGTTTTTCATGTGTATGCGGGTACAACAAGTCCGTCTGATAAATCTAAAATTGATGTTGTTTATAATTCACTTTTACAGTCCATTGCTATTACAAAACCTTTTCTTGAAGCACGTATTCTTGTAGACAATGTAGATTTACCAGTTTATTCTGCGTCTGGTGGAGAAACTGTTAATGTACAAGTAGTTTGGTCTAATAATTTAGCCAGTAGGATTGCTGATACGCAACTTATTGTTAATTTAGGTGGTAATGCTTTTGATAAATCACAAATTGATCCAGTGGATGGTTTCTATGATTCAGCAAATAATAGAATTATTTGGGACAAAAATACGACAGCCGAATTGGCATCAGTTGAACCAGGTGCAAAGGGTAGTGTTAGTTTTTCTTTTAAACCAATTTCATTGATTGGTTCGGCAGGTTCTATAAAGAGTCCACAAGTATCACTTGATGTGAGTATTCGTGGAAATCAACCATCACAAGGTTCTGCTCTTATTGATATTGTGACTTGGACTTTATCAAATTCTGTAAATAGTATTATCCAATCACAAGCAAAATCTGTCCTACCGATTTATGTTCAATGGATAGGTCCTCAAAATGATTTAGGTGAGAACTTATCTTTCAATCAAACAACTCGTGAGGTAGTTTGGAATATTGGTACAGTTCGACCTAATACTGGATTTGATTCAAATCGTGAAGTTTCGTTCATAATTTCACTCAAACCATCACTATCTCAAGTAGGTAGTATTCCTCAATTAATGAAAGAGGTGTCTCTTTCTGGAACAGATTCATTTACAAATACCATACTCAAGAGTATTCGTGGTCCAATTACAACATTTCTAGTCAATGACCCTAAATTTAAATCTGGCAACGAACGTGTGGTACAATAGCTTACTATTCGTTTTTAATACAAATAACTAAAATGCAAGAAAAAAATGACAATTTAATGGAGAATCTAACATCACTTAGTAAGCGTCGTGGTTTTATATATCAAGGTTCTGAGATTTATGGTGGGCTTGCTGGTACATGGGATTACGGTCCTTTGGGCGTAGCCTTGAAAAATAATATTAAAAACTTGTGGTGGAAAATCTTTGTTGACTCACGAACTGATATGTATGGCATAGATGCTGCTATTTTAATGAATTCGGCTGTATGGAAAGCAAGTGGTCATGTGGATACTTTTACTGATCCGCTTGTTGAGTGTACAAAATGTAAGCGTCGATTCCGTGCTGATACATTGAAAGTTGCGAATGCTTGTGATGATTGTGGTAGTGCAACAGGGGAGGCTCGACAATTTAATATGATGTTTTCTACGCATATAGGCGCAGTTGAAGATTCTGCGGCTCAAGTTTATTTACGTCCAGAAACAGCACAAGGAATGTTTGTGAATTTCAAAAATGTCATTGATTCATTTCACCCGAAATTGCCATTTGGTCTCGCTCAAATTGGTAAAGCATTTCGAAATGAAATTACACCTCGTGATTTTATTTTTCGTGTTCGTGAATTTGAGCAAATGGAAATTGAGTATTTCTTAAAGCCAGAAGATTGGGAAAAATATTTTGAATACTTCCGTGCAGAGATGCTTGAGTGGATGGAAACAATTGGTATAGACATGAGTCATGTTTATGAACTTGAAGTAGAGAAAGAAGACAGGG
>JAIOQC010000045.1 GCA_021413565.1 Candidatus Nomurabacteria bacterium | reverse complement strand
TATTCAGTACGTCTACGAACCACCACAACACGATGGTCAATAAATAATGAAATAAGACTCTTCAGTGACAATGTCTGAGGTACTCCATCAACAAGTGCCACAACATTGAAGTTAAATGACTGTTCTAGTTGTGTATGTTTGTAAATATAATTTAAAACTTTTTGTGGGAAAATACCTGCTTTTAGGTCAATTGCAATACGAATATCTTTTGCAGATTCATCACGGAGACCCTTGATGCCTTCGAGTTTCTTTTCTTGAACGAGAGCGGCAATTGATTCAATCAATGATGATTTGTTAACACGATATGGAATAGATGTAATTATAATTTGAAAAGTTCCAGTTTTTTGTTCAACAATTTCAGCTTCACCACGAGTCACAACACCACCACGACCAGTTGAATAAGCATGAAGCAAATCACTCTTACCATAAATAATTCCACCTGTTGGAAAATCAGGACCTTGAACAAACTGCATTAAATCCTCTGTTGTCGCATCAGGATTATCAATGAGATGTAAAGTTGCATCAATAACTTCCGCTAAATTGTGCGGAGGAATATTTGTCGCCATACCAACAGCAATACCTAAAGTACCATTGAGTAATAGGTTCGGTACTGATGTTGGTAGAACACTTGGCTCACGACGAGTCTGGTCATAGTTAGGACGAAAATCAACTGTTTCTTTTTCCAAATCAAGCAAAAGTAATGTTGAAATACGAGACATTTTGGCTTCTGTATAACGCATCGCTGCAGGATTATCTCCATCGATTGAACCGAAGTTACCTTGTCCGAATATTAACGGATATCTGTAAGAGAAATCCTGAGCCATACCAACCATACTGTCATAAACAGCAACATCTCCGTGTGGATGATACTTTCCGAGCACATCTCCAACTACTGCTGAAGATTTACGAAAACGCCCAGCGTATGTGAGCCCCATCTCATGCATAGCATATAGAATACGTCGATGAACAGGCTTGAGCCCATCACGAACATCAGGAAGTGCACGGTCAGTAATAACTGACATGGCATAGTCAATAAATGACTCTTTCATTTCAGTACTAATATTTACTGGGACAACATTCACATGCTCACTTTTTATTTCTTCAGGTATTTCTTGTTTAGCCATAAATTATTATTCTGTTCTTTCAATAGGTATAAGATTAATTTGCTTTTGGAGTTTCTTTTCTTCTTCTTTCTTTGGTAATGAAATATTTCCAATACTAGCACTCAGATTCTTGTATGTATTTGAAATTGATTCACCAAACAAAGCAAAAGGTGCAACATCTTTGTCTACTTTTTCAGCAGTACTTGAACTTATACGATAACCGAGAGTATAAATCCAAATAAAACCTACAAAAATCATCGAAACTGCAAGAGCCATAAAAAGAATACGTTGACGATGTTCTTCAGGCTTTTCTCTTAATTTGTGTATATATTTTCTCATATAATTTCTATGATGATAATACCACAATTTCGCCCTGTTTGCCGACAAGTTCTTTTGCTTTAATAGTTAATTTATCTATAGCAGATACTTTGTCTTGACCACCCTCTTTCAAAAATGCTTTGAGAGTCTTCTCATCATAGTCCATTGGAATAATAATCTTTGGCTCAAGCATTGTTATGAGTTTATACGCTTCAGATGTAGACATTAATTCATCATTGCCAACTGGAACAAAGAGAATATCGGGTGCTTCAATTTCACCAATAATTTCTGCGTTCACAGCACCATTCTTAATAGCACCAAGAAAACAAATTGAAATATTTTCAATTGAGAGTGTATATATAGTATTGATATATTTTTTACCAGATAATTCTGTACGAGTCATCAGACCTTTTATAAAAATATCTTTCACTTCATAATCACCAGGATTACGAATCTCAAATGGAACTGTTTCGCCATGTGAGACCATCTCAAATCCATTGTAGTCTGGATGATTGGTTGTAGAAAGTGCCATCATTGAGCCAAATCGAGAGCCTTTTGAAAATTTTGATTCTTTGCTGATAGGATTGAAAGCTAATACCAAGTCGCCTTGCTGAATTTTAAAGAATTGTTTGCCGAGATATGTGATAATCATGCGGGTATTATATCATAATTTAAGCAAAATAGACAAAATAAAAAGTCTGACATGTATTTAAACATGCCAGACTCCTTTCAAAAACGGTGACTTACTATTCTACGAATAAGTCAGCTAGAGACCATAACCCTCTTGCTCAAATTATACTTGACAAATCTACACAAGTCAATAGTTGTAACTTCTTGCCCGGATAGTGAATTTTGGCAATGTTTCAACCTTTTGTACAAAACGCTCTTTCAGAGCCTTGCCAAAATCTACTACCGTGCTTGCAAAAATAGTCAATCCATAGTATATTTTGAAAATTATAAGCCCAGATTGGAGGTAACCCTCATTGAGCATTTGGTTCGCCAAGTTGATATGAAAACCCCGAACTGCGCCGCTAATTATCTATTTATAGATGATAGAGCGGTATTTTAATTTATATATGAAAAACGAAGAAGAAAAAGATATAGTTGCAGACATCGCATTACATGCAAAAATCGAACTTTCTAGTGTTGGTAAAATGCTTGATAAAGCAGATTTACCTCCACAAGTTGAAGCACTTGTTGAAGGTCCAGTGATTTTAATTCAAAAATCATCTGTCTATATTGATCTTGCACCATATGGTACAGGTATTATATACGGCCGTGAATTCATCAATGCAAAAGACATTATCAAGAAAATAAACATTGGTGATGTTGTCAAAGCGAAAGTTGTTTCAACTGACAATGATGAAGGTTATATTGAATTATCATTAAAAGAAGCAAAACAAGCACTAATTTGGAGTGAAGCTGACAAAGCAATCAAATCAAAAACTGCTCTTGAATTGACTGTCAAAGAAGCAAATAAAGGTGGTCTTATCCTTGAATGGCAAGGAATCCAAGGCTTCCTACCTGCATCACAACTCAAGAGTGAGCACTACCCTCGTGTAGAAGATTCTGACAAAGACAAAATCCTAAAGGCTCTCAAAATACTCGTTGGTAAGAGAATCAGTGTTGTTATGATTTCTGCACTTCCAAAAGAAGGTAAATTAATCTTCTCTGAAAAGGATAACAATCCAGAAGAACGCCAAGAAATAATTGGTAAATACGCTGTTGGTGACGAACTTGAATGTTCAGTTGCTGGTATCGTTGATTTCGGAATCTTTTTGAAGATTGAAGATGGACTAGAAGGACTTGTTCACATTTCTGAAATTGACTGGGGTCTAGTTGAAGACCCACGCTCAATGTTCAAGATTGATGACAAGGTAAAAGCAAAAATTATTGAAATCAAAGATGGTAAAATATCTCTTTCAATCAAAACTTTGCGAGAGAATCCATGGCATGAATTTGAAAACACACTAAAGAAAGGAGATATCGTTTCAGGTGTTGTAATTAAGTTCAACAAACATGGTGCTCTTGTTTCAATCAAACAAGGAGTCGCTGGACTTGTC
>JAIOQC010000017.1 GCA_021413565.1 Candidatus Nomurabacteria bacterium | reverse complement strand
TTGAAGCACTTGGTTGGTCAAAATATAAAGTTACAATGCGATATTGGATTGTTAGTATTATTACAGCACTTATTGGAGTAGTCTTGTTTATTGTTAGTTAATTTATGGCAAAAATATACCACAAAGTAGATAAAATATTTTTAGGCATTGTGTTAGCACTTGTCTTTATTGGAGTGGTGATGTTTACATCAGCATCTTTGGGTATTCTCGCTAAAAATCCTGCGAAATTTTACAATGTCATAAGTAGTCAATTTATTTTTGGAATTGGTGGTGGACTCATTGCAATATATTGTGCATTACGTATACCATATAAATTTTGGCGACAATATTCACTGCCACTTTTTATTATTTCAATCCTTGTGACTACACTAGTTTATGTTCCAGGCGTTGGCTTTAGTCATGGTGGTGCGAGTCGTTGGATAAATATTTTTGGTATCTCAATTCAACCAGTTGAATTTCTAAAAATTGGTTTTATTATTTATTTTGCCGGATGGCTTTCTTGGGCAAAAGATAGGGTTAAAGATGTAAAGTATTCTATACTTCCTCTATTTGTATTATTAGGTATTATTGCTACTATCCTTGTTAATCAGCCTGATACAAAAAGTTTAATCTTGATTACTGTTACAGCAGTTGTTATGTTATTTGTCTCAGGCGTACCATGGAAACATCTTCTTTCGATTGTAGGAGTTGCACTTATTGCTTTTGCTATTTTAATAACTTTTAAACCATACCTAAAAGAGAGAGTTCTGACATTTATTGATCCCTCTCGCGATAGCGCAGGTTCATCATACCAACTTCAACAATCATTAATCGCAGCAGGTTCTGGTGGAATCTTTGGACGAGGGCTTGGTCAGAGCATTCAAAAGTTTAATTTTCTACCTGAACCTCAAGGGGATTCAATATTTGCAGTAGTTGGCGAAGAAATGGGTTTCGTTGGTTCAACTGTATTAATAGGATTATTTGTAGCATTTGCATTGCGTGGTTATCGTATTGCCTACAGAGCACCTGATCCTTTTTCCAAACTCTTGGTTATTGGTATTATCACATTATTAACAGCACAATCGTTTATGAATATGGCTTCAATTGTAGGTGTATTTCCACTCACCGGTGTGCCACTTGTATTTATTAGTCATGGAGGTACAGCATTGTTGTTATCACTTGGTATGGTTGGTATTGTATTGAATATTTCCAAACATCAGAAAAATTAGAAAATAATAACAAAATATATTACTATACATATTATGAAGATATTACTTACAGGAGGAGGTAGTGGAGGGCATTTTTACCCTTTAATTGCTATTGCTGAAAAACTAAATGAACTTGCAAGTCGTGAAAAAATTCTTGACTTGAAACTTTACTATATGTCTGATGCTCCTTATGACAAGAGAATGCTTTTTGAAAATAGAATTACATATGTTCAGATTCCAGCTGGAAAAATGAGATTGTACTTTTCTATAAGAAATTTCTTTGATTTATTTTCAACAGCCACTGGTGCTTTCTTTGGATTAATTAGTATGTTTTTTATTTATCCTGATGTGGTTATCTCTAAAGGTGGCTACTCAGCTTTCCCTGCAGTCTTTGCTGCAAAATTACTTCGTATACCAGTAATTGTGCATGAATCAGACTCATCTCCAGGGAGATTGAATCGTTGGACAGCAAAGTTTGCTGTGAAAGTAGCGGTATCTTGGCCTGAAGCTGCAGACTTTCTACCAAAAGATAAAACAGCACTGACTGGTCAACCAATTCGTAAAGAAATTCTACATGGCGACAAAGAAGGTGCTTATGATTTCTTTAAATTATCTTCTTCTTTGCCGGTTATCTTAGTGATTGGTGGATCTCAAGGAGCAGAAACAATCAACAATACAATAGTAGATATACTGCCGCAATTAGTTGAAAAATATCAGATTATTCATCAAGCAGGATTAAATAATATTGAAGATGTAACCTTACGGTCAAAACTTTTACTTGAGAATAGTTCATATTCTAATCGTTATGTTGCAACTCCTTATTTAAATAATTTAGCAACAAGAATGGCGGCTGGTATTGCAACAATTGTTATTTCACGCGCAGGGTCAGCTATATTTGAAATTGCATCATGGGGTATTCCTTCAATCATTATTCCAATTACGAATTCAAATGGTGATCATCAGAGAAAAAATGCTTTTAATTATGCACGAACTGGTGCATGTGAAGTTATTGAAGAAAGTAATTTTAGTCCACATATTTTAATGGCAACCATCGAAAAGATTTTAGAAAATACAGAAAAATTATCTGCAATGAAAACAAATGCTCTTGCTTTTTCTACACCTACTGCGGCTGAAACTATTGCACAAGCAGCTTTGCAAATAGCGATATCACACGAAAATTAATATGAATTCAAATAAAAAAATTGTCACACGCTTTGCTCCAAGCCCAACTGGCTTTATGCATATTGGTGGTGTTCGTACTGCATTGTATGCATGGGCGTATGCACGTAGAAATAATGGCACATTTATCTTGCGTATTGAAGATACAGATAAAGAAAGGGAAGTTGCAGGCTCAATTGAGCACATTATAGAATCTTTGAAATGGTTAGGGATTAATTGGGATGAGGGTCCAGATATTGGAGGTCCAAATGCACCTTATTTACAATCAGACAGGTTAGAATCATACAAAAAGTATGCGAATATTTTAATTGAAAAAGGTTTAGCATATGCTGATCCGTACACAACAGAAGAATTGGAAACTTTTCGTAAACAGTCGGAAGATGCAAAGATGAAGTGCGAGGTGATTTATCAGCAGGCGCTGAAGCACTTGATGATATTATATTAATTAAAAGTGATGGATACCCAACATATAATTTTGCTCACATTATTGATGATTTAGAAATGGGTGTTACTCATATTATGCGTGCTGATGAATTTATTTCTTCAACACCCAAATTTCTATCTATTTATGAAGCACTAGAAATCAAACATCCAGCATTTGTAACATTACCACCAATCATGGGTGATGATGGTAAGAAAAAATTAGGCAAAAGAGATGGTGCTAAGGATGTTATGGAATATAAGAGTGAGGGATATTTACCTGAAGCAATGGTTAATTTCCTGGCTTTTATTGGATGGAATCCAGGGGACGAAAGAGAAATTGTCACACCTGAAGAATTAGTACAGATTTTTGATATTTCAAAAATCCACCACAGTGGTGGTCGCTTTAATGAAGAAAAACTTCAGTGGATTAATCGTGAATACCTAAAAAGGCTTTCCTATGAAGAACAAGAAGAATATATTACAAAGTTTATCCCAGAATATATTAAACAATTGAGTGGTTTTACATCTACGATGGTTCATAATATTACTCCGATTATAATGGAGCGTATTTCTGTGGGTAAAGATGTCATAACTATGGCGGAAATGGGAGAATTAAATTATTTCTTTGAACAACCTACTCTAAATAAAGATAATCTATTTTTTAAATCATCAAAAATATCACAAGAGGATAAATATGAAGTATTAGCAAGTTACCTTACTCATCTAATTTCTCTAATTGAGTCTATGCCAGATATAGACTTCACGAAAGAGACTGTAAAAGAAACTGTATGGTCATACGCCGAAGAAGTTGGCAAAGGAGATATTCTATGGCCGATGCGTTACGCGCTTTCAGGACTAGATAAGTCGCCAGATCCATTTTTATTAGCCGAAGTTTTACAAAAAGAAGAAACTATAAATCGTTTAAATAGTGCGATTTCAATCCTTCGAAAATAATAGTATAATAAAGGAATAATGAAGAGATTATTCTTTTATTTCGTTTTTCTTAGTATGTGTATACAGAATACACAGGTTTTTGCCAATACAGCAGTTCAAAGTATTCAAGAGCAAATTGCGAATACTAACAGTCAGATACAA
Organism: Candidatus Nomurabacteria bacterium; assembly: GCA_021413565.1. Taxonomy (GTDB): domain Bacteria; phylum Patescibacteriota; class Minisyncoccia; order Phycocordibacterales; family UBA9973; genus UBA8515. Next base: position 506 of record JAIOQC010000017.1, on the reverse strand, counting down.
GCATTGGATAAAGAAATTGCACAGTATCAAAACCAAATATCTCAAACAACTCAACAATCTAATAATTTATCTAATATTATTAAAGAGTTAACTCTGACTCGTAATAAATTATTAGCAGAAAAGAAACAAATTGAGAAAAAGATTACAAATACTGGTTTTGTAATAACGGCACTTAATAATGATATTAAAGAAGAGGAGGGTGTTGTTAGGAATTCACAAAAATCATTAGCTCAGATGATTAAAGATTTGCACCGTCGTGACCAAACTGTATTAATTGAACAATTACTTTCACAAGAAAATATGAGTGAAGCTAGTCGTGAATATAATGATATTATTTCATTTAATGCAGAAATAAAGAAACTCATTATTAGCACACAAGAAAGTGTTGTAACTCTAGAGTCTTCAAAAGAAAAGAAAGAGGGTGAAAAGAAAAATTTAACTACACTACAGAAAAATTTAACACAAAAAGAATTGGCAGTTGTATTGGCTAAAAAAGAAAAAGATAC
>JAIOQC010000043.1 GCA_021413565.1 Candidatus Nomurabacteria bacterium | reverse complement strand
GGGGAGTGTATTCAAAAACATCTAAATCATTGATTGATGCGTTGTACACAATTACTCCACGAGCTTCTGCTACGCCCATAACTGTTTTAGCATTGGTTGTGAAATAAAGTTTCTCAATGGCAAGCGCATTGGGTTTATATTCTTGTATCATTTTGTCCATTTCATGACCTATTTGTGCTAGGCGTTCATGAAAAGGGAAACTCGCTTTTGTTTTAAAACATGCTGAATACAATAGATTGTCTTTTTCTTGAGGTTTTCTTTCTATTACAGCAATACCGATGCGTTCAAAGCCTGGATCGATACCCAGAATAATTGTTGATTTTCTTTTTTGATTCATATTATTTATCGTATTCAAACCCCAAATGTTGATATCCTTTTTCTGTGACAGTTCGTCCTCGTGCAGTTCTCTCAAGCAAACCGAGTTGTATTAGATACGGCTCAATGACTTCTTCAATAGTTGCTTCTTCATCTGAAGTCGCTGCTGCGATTGTCTTGAGTCCTACTGGACCACCATTGAATTTAGTAATAATGATTTCAAGAACTCGTCTGTCTGATGAAGACAAGCCAATTTCGTCAATTTCAAGGAGTGCTAAAGCTTTCTTAACGGACTCTTTAGAGACTGGTGTTTTGTGTACTTGAGCATAATCACGACAACGCTTCAGGAAGTAGTTTGCAGTTCGTGGTGTGAATCTTGCTCGAGATGCAATTTCATCGAGTGCTCCATCATCTAATACAACACCGAGGATTTTTGCTGAACGAGCTAGAATCTTTTTGATTTCTTCATGTGTATAAAATTCTAAACGAAAAACTCCACCAGAAAATCTAGAACGAAGTGGTGCAGATAATAGTGCGATACGAGTGGTCGCTGCAATTAGTGTAAACGCTGGTAGTTCCAATTGAATAGTGCGAGCAGATGGTCCTTTGCCGATAATAATATCAAGCACACCACTTTCCATCGCAGGGTAGAGGACTTCTTCAACCATTTTATTTAGTCGATGAATCTCGTCAATGAATACAATATCGCCAGATGAGAGATTTGTGAGTATTGATGCTAGGTCTCCAACTTTTTCAATTGCTGGTCCTGAGGTGATTTTTATTTGTCGGCCTGTTTCTTTTGCAATAAGATGAGCAAGTGTTGTCTTGCCAAGCCCAGGTGGACCATAAAAGATGATGTGTTCAGCTGGATGATTGCGTTCTTGTGCTGCAGTTAATAGGATTTTCAAATTAGCCTTGATATTTTCTTGGCCAATATAGTCTTCCCACATACTAGGACGCAGTGTATGGTCTAAATGACCCTCTTCTTTAGTAAGAGATACATCTATGTCTTCATTATCATTTGTATTTAGGGTGCTTGACATAATATTTTTAGTATGCTATACTCTTTGGGTAAGTTCGTATACATTGATTATAGCATTTTAGTGAGTTTAGCGAAGAGGACATAAATCTCTAAGCAATCGGCCACGTGCTCTATATATGTGCGTAGGACGTTCTGGTTGTATTTATACGTACTGGGGCTATCCTGCAAGCATATGTTACTTTGGTTACGCATGTTTTCAAAGGATTGTTTAGAGATTTATGTTTTTTTCTTAAATAAAAAGCCTCAGCTTGAAAGCTGAGGCTTTTTATTATTCTTCGTAGAAATCCACCACACTACCGACTTCAGCATAAGAGGTGATACCTTTGAGTGCTTTGATTATTCCATCTTCTTTCATATCCAAGTACCCTTGATTGGCAGCAACTTCCTTGATTTCTCTTTCACTTGGGTTCTTTGGGATAATCTCTTCAATTTTGGCATCATTGTAAATTGCTTCAAATATTCCTAGACGGCCTTTGTAGCCAGTCATATTACACTTGTCACAGCCAACGGCATCATAAAGTTTCATTGGAGCATTTGTGTCTATACCATAGTTTGAGAAATCTTTGCCGTGAGCTTTTGCATTTTCTTCAATCTTATTTATAATCATTTTTTCTTCATCAGTGATTATTTTTTCTTTTTTACATTCAACACAGAGTTTACGAACTAATCTTTGGGCAATTGAAAGTGATAATGCTGAAACTAGAATTTTTGGATTTACATCCAAGTCTATTAGGCGGGGGATTACACCAGCAGCATTGTTGGTGTGGAGTGTTGATAGTACAAGGTGGCCAGTGAGTGCTGACTCAACGGCAATCTTTGCAGTTTCAGAATCACGAATTTCTCCTACCATTATGACATCTGGGTCCTGACGAAGTGCACTGCGTAATCCTTCTAGGAATGTGTATCCTTTCTCAGAATCAGTTTGTGTTTGAGTAATACCTGCTAGATGATATTCGATAGGATCTTCAATTGTAATTATTTTTATTTCCGTTGAATATATTTCAGCCAAGAATGAGTACAGTGTTGTTGTTTTACCAGAGCCTGTTGGACCAGTTAGAAGTATTAAACCATTTGGCTTTTTTATTTCACGCATAAAAATCTCATACATCTTTGGTTCGATACCCATATCTTCTAGCTTCACTTGAATAGATTTAGGGTTCAATATTCTCATCACGATGGATTCTCCGTAAGCACCAGGGATTAATGAAACACGCAGACTGATTTCATCTTGGTCTAAATAAATACTAAATCGTCCGTCTTGAGCTATTGAAGATGCTGTGATTTTCAATCCTGCTAGGAGTTTGATGCGAGAGTTAATAAACTTATGAACTACAATTGGTAATTCCATGACTTCTTGCAAAATACCATCCAAGCGGAATCTTAGTCGGATTGTTTCTGCTTCTGGTTCAAAGTGAATATCAGAAGCATTGATTGCAATTGCACCTGCTAATACAATTTCAAGGATGTGTGAGGTTGTGTGAGACTTGTCTTTTTCTATTTCTATAATAGCTTTTTTAATATCATCAATATTATTGATGTCTGCCATTATTCTTTTGAGCGCATTACCTTCAATGGCAATTGCACCTGCTCTTGATTCTGAAGCGTATGATATTTCACTATATCGGTCCCATGCTTTTTCTAAACTAGCCAATGATGCCATATAAAAATGTGGTAAATAACCGTGGTCCAGAAAATACATTTTTAATCCAGCAACTTTGTCAGGTAGAGGAGTTCGAACTGCAACATGAATATCTTTACCAACTAATTTGAATGGAGCAACTTCTTGAATTCTTGCTTCTTTTTCTTCAATTGCACGCAAGGCATCATTGTCGATAGTCATAGTTCCTAAGTTGATTGGGGGCACTCCATATCTAGCTTCAGCCAAGGCTTGCACTAAATCCTCCTCCTCTTTTTTGTGTAGGTCGGCTAAACTTTTCTTCTGCTTTTCGTCGTCAAATTGGATAGTCATATTGTTTATTATATCCTACAAATAGCAAAGAGCATTCCTTGACAAGAACAGTAAAATATTATATTGTTTTTGCAAAGTTTAGTTTTTAAATTGTTGTATTTGTTTCTCATTTTTGGGATGTAAGTATAACAATTTAAAAAACCAAATCTTGTTCGTATGAAAAAAATAAAAATAACAATAGGATTGCTATTCGTAGTTCTATTTGCATCTTGTGCTGTTCAACAGAATAGTAGTCAAGAACCGCCTAAAGAGGAAAATGTTGATAAAGAGAATCAGCCAAAAGATTGGAGGCTTGAGTATTTCAATTCATTCCCTTTAAAATTAGTAAAAGATTCAATTACATTTTACAATAGTGACACAATTAAATTTCGCGGACAGTCATCAGTGTCTTTTATTGATGGAGCCGTGAGTCTGGTTGACACTAGTATTGTTATTTTACCTAATACTCCATGTAAACTTGTGGATGTTTCTAAGGATGCATCTGGTAAGATTGCTGTGATGAAAGTTTTGTTTGAGAAGAATTCAAAGTACCCAGTTCCATTTATATGGTCGTCCGTTGAACAAGTTTATACTGTTCAAAAGGCTTTACCAAAAAGTAAATTACTTTGGTATTTAAATAAGGCTGAAGCAACACTTATTCTAAGTGGATATGAAAATCAAAAGAATTAATTTTCACAAAAATTGTGGAAAAAGGGAAGACTAATAATCTTCTCTTTTTTGTTGACTGGAATCCATATTTTTCTTGGGCAAATTGTAGTTTTTTCTAATTTTAATACATTTAAACAATAGGGTGGTAGGTATTGACTATTCTAATAGTTTGTGATAGAATATATGACAAATGCATTAACTGATTTAATGATTGTATTGGTTTAAAAATGTGATATTTATTACTCAGCATGGGTGGTAAATATCACATTTTTAAACTAAAAACAAAATAATGAAAAGGTTAGTGTTTATGTTTTTATTTCTAGCCTTTGTACTAGAAATAAAAGGGCAAACGGGTCCCGTATTCCCGTACAACAATCCTTCAAAAGAGACTATCAAGGCTCTGGCGAAGGAAAATTCTGTCAAAGGTAGTGTGTTTCGCACTTACCTTGTACAGACAATCAATTTGGGGTTAGTTGATACGACACTTAAAGTATCCACTGCTAATATTGATTATACTTTTGACCGCCTTTTCTATGAAGAAATTTATTTAGAAGAAGGTGGATATAAAAATTCAGGGTATAATCCAACCCTAAAAAAAATGGTATCAAGTACTGGGCACAAGTGGTCTGGGTTTGGCTGGGTGTTTCGTGTTGGGACTTTTAAAATTACTTTACTCAAAGGAGACTGTGCGAATATTCTCACAGTTCCAGTGGTTAGGTTAGAAGTCAAAAAAGTTCCACCCAAAACGCAAGACTCGCCTGAAGTTCTTTCAAAATGGACATTTATTCCATTAGCAGAACAGAAAGAGGAACCTATCTCTAAATCTACTGTTGTATCTAAAGACAATGCCGCTTCTCCTGGAAAGAAGAAGATTAAAGCATGGGTTCCAATTTTAGGTGCTGCGATTTTGGGAACTGCTGCTTATCTTATCTTTAAAAAAGGTAAAACAGCACAAATCATTGAACCTCCGATCATTGACCCAAGGACTATGCCTCCTGGTTTACCTTCTGGTCCTGGCGGAATTCCGTCAGACCCGAGGTCACAGCCTCCAGGTGGTGGTTGAGAAGTTTAAAAATTTTGTTTAGGAGTACTTGAAAAAGAACTCCTTTACTTTTTTAAGTCTTTAACTCATCGAAAGTTGAAGGTTTAAAATTGTAACAGTTAATTATTAACATTATTATGAAAAATTATATGAAAAAAATAGCATACATCATGGTACTAGGATTTCTATTCCTAGGTTCAGCTTCACAGGCTATTGCTGCGTGGAATACATATCCATCAGATTGCCCACTCCCACTATCTATTGGGAATTATTCAACAGGTTACGGTATTCAAGATGGTTCCAATGGTTGCTGGACAAAAACATCTGTTACTGCAAGTGCGGGTCAGACAATCAACATTGCCGTTTATTACGACAATACAAACAATACTGCCGCAAATAATACGGTAATTCAGTTAACACAATCCCCAGCAGGCTCTATGAGTACTGCTAATTCTTCGTATGCATTCTCAGGTAGTCTAAATTCAAGTGCTGGGTCATTGAATTTGTCTCAAGTTACTGCAAGTCTATCGAGTTCCCAGACTCTGACATTTAGTCAGGCGAAATGGTACAAAGCAGGTTCACTGTCTAGTACAGCATTGCCTAATGGTCAGACTGGTTACGAAGCTTTTGGTGGTGGGCTCAACATGGGAACTATTGCCAATGGTGATTGGGGAACTGTCTTGATGTCATTTACTGTTGGAACAACAGTAACACCTCCTCCAGTTGTTAACTGTACAATTTCAAACTTCACTGCGAACCCAACCTCAATCTCTGCGAATGGTTCGTCAACACTTTCATGGAATACTTCTAACTGTACTAGTGTAAGTATTTCTGGAATCGGTAATGTTGCTACTTCAGGTAGTCAGGTTGTCTACCCTAGTACAACTACAACTTACACACTAACTGCATACGGACAAAATGGTACATCTCAAACACGAACTGTAACTGTAACTGTTGCAAGTTATGTTCCACCAGTTCAAAACTGTACAATTTCAAACTTCACTGCGAACCCAACCTCAATCTCTGCAAACGATTCATCAACACTTTCATGGAATACTTCTAATTGTATATCAGTAACTATTTCAAATCTTGGTTACAATGTTCCAGTTTCAGGGAATCAAGTTATATATCCAACACAGACAACAACATATTTGTTAACTGCTTATGGCTCAAACTGGGCAGAACAAACACGAAGTGTAACAGCAACTGTTGCAAGTTATGTTCCACCAGTTCAAAACTGTACAATTTCAAACTTCACTGCGAACCCAACACAACTATCAGGTGGAGGACAAC
>JAIOQC010000032.1 GCA_021413565.1 Candidatus Nomurabacteria bacterium | reverse complement strand
AATATGGACAATCTTCCCTTCTTTGTACCAGTGGCAATAGTGGCCAAAGGTCAATCAATGATTCATGATTGGGTTTATGAAAACCGGGCAATTTATTTCACTGAATTAAATCGTCTGGGTGCATCAGTCACACTTGCTGACCCACACCGAGTTTATATACAAGGAGGAACTCCACTGAAAGCTGCTCAAGTTGTTTGCCCACCAGCACTTCGTCCATCAATGGTTATACTAATCTGTATGCTTGCAGCTGAAGGAACTTCAATCCTACGAAATGTTTATATGATAAATCGTGGCTATGAAGAAATCGCTGAGCGACTCAACTCAATCGGTGCGAATATTACAATATTGAAATAAGAGGTATTAAAATAGAAAAATCGCTAAAATAACCCCAAAGAAGCAAATGGGGTTATTTTATTGATTTTATCTCAAGTGCCATAAACAATGGTATCTCTTTGCGTGCAGTATCTTCTGAAGATTGCTTTGGGCCTTTCTGGCTTTTCTTATGAGAAATCCATTCTTCTAATCGAGTTAGTGCGAAACCATTCTTGGATAATAATTTTATATAGTATTGAAGTGGTCTATGGAATGAGACAGTTTTTATTTTCTTTTTCTGGTCTTTTTCACCAGGAGTCATATCAATAAGAACTTTTGATTCTGAAAGATATTTACCAACAATACGATATTGAGTGTCATTGACGAAATACCAATCACTTCCTTGTGGCACACGAAATGATGGATGATTTAATACTATCACCAAGCGACCATTCTTTTTCAAAATTCTTTTACATTCTGCAAAAACTTCACCAACATTTTCGATATTTTGAATTGCGAGAACGATTACAATGGTATCTAAACTTTCATCTTTTATAAAAGGTGCTTTGTGTGCCGGGGAAACATGGTAGGAAATATTTTTTGAAGAAGTTTTTACTGCTTTTTCAATTAATCTTTTAGATAAATCAGATGCAACAACAGAAGCACCATTTCGAGCAAAAATATTGGCAAAATAACCCTGACCACAAGCCAAGTCAAATACTTTTTCACCAGCCTTTAAATCAAGGATACGGAGTAAATTGGGTGCTATAACCTTGGACTGGTAACTATCTTCATCTGTTGTGAGCAATTCATCATACCAAGATGCGACTTTGTTCCAAGAAGTATCAGAAGGCTTTTTTGCTGGAGTTTTCTTATGCATTTAACCATTCTAGCAAAAATCCTTATAAATTAAAAATTATTCAAGAATGACCATATCATCAGCGCTCAATTCTTTTTCCAAAGCATCTTTATCTTTATCAGATAATGAATTTTTTCTGCCAATAAACAGCACTCCACCAATACCCAATATAATTACTCCAGCAAGACCAATCCAAGCAAATGTTTGTGGATTTATATTTTTATTGGTATTTAATGCTTGTGCTTCGAGATTATTTAAATTAACCAAATTCTCAAGTGGTGCTGAATCGGGTGAATCTTTGTATACAGTGGCTTTTGTAATATTTGCTGAAGACAAAACAACTTTCTTTGAAACTACAATTTTTTCTTCTTGAGGATAAACTGCAATACTATCACCTGCTGGATTCAATAATGATACAGATTGTAAATCAGAATATAAGAAGCCAGTCACACGTGGAGATAATTTTAATTTTTTACCTGATAATAATGTTGTACCATCGGGGATTACAAAAGAATGCAGAGTACCTTTTAATATCCATTTTGACAATACAACTTCGTAAGAAGAGTTATTATGTAATTCTACAAAAGCATCAGTATCATTACCAACAGAACTGATTACTACCCCTGGTGCGACAACTTTAATAGTCATTCTATCAGACGCATCAATCGATTCTGTGTATGGGTAATATGGATAGCGATAATAAGATAAAGTTAAAACATATTCTCCTTCATATTCATACATATATTCAAATGGTACATAGCGTGTATCAATCTTTTGCATACCATCACCGAAATTCCAAACAAACTTCCCTTCTGTTAGTTTTTCTTTATTTAAACCAAGAGTCTCCGAACTAATTTGAAATGGTATTCCAGCAATTACAATTTTTTTGGTGATAATTTCTGTACTAATGCTAGCAATTTCAGATGTTTTATTTTTTTGAGTTGTGGTAGTCATCTCTGCTGTAGAACCACCAGAAGAAGTTGTCCCACCAGAAACAACTGGTGCGTTATTGGATATACCAATTGTTGGACTTGCCTCTGTCCAAATATTATTTATTTTTTGTAGAGAATTATTATTTTCTGAAGCACCCATACTAGAATCATAAGCAACTTCAGTAACAGTAACGCCGTCTTTTATTAAAGAGATAGTCTCGCCATCTTTATCTAAACTCATAATTGTATCAATCACCAAACCACTAAATGATGGGTGATCTATCATGAAAGTATCCTTGTCCCCTGTTAAAATAAAATACGAAAGAGGTTGAACAACAAAAGAGACTTTGTCATTTATATAATGCGACGAACCATCATTAAAACGCCAAGTGGTATCGATAGATACTGGTGTACTATCTGGATTATATATTTCAATCCATTGATGATTGGTATTGGCACCTATTGGGTCATAAACAATTTCAGTAATTTCAAGAGAAGCATTTGCAAAATGTATCCACGAACAAAATAATATTATAATAAATACATATTGTTTTGTATTGGAATAATGCATTTGAGTAAAAGGTTATTCTAGGATTTTGAGCAATACATCCTCTGGAACTTCTTTTGTAGCAATAGGTTTTTGCCATGATGCAGTATTCTTTTCTGGTGGCTTAGGTGGTTCTTCATCCTTATGCATATCAACTATTTCAGGAATTGGTGGAGTTGATATTGGAACTTTTTGAACAACAATATTTTCTTTTATTG
>JAIOQC010000028.1 GCA_021413565.1 Candidatus Nomurabacteria bacterium | reverse complement strand
GCAATCGTTAATTATAAAAAATACAACGACGCTTTAATTACAGATCTTGAAACAATGCGAACATTTTTCATTAGAAATGGTATACTTAAAGCATAAATTGCAATGAAGCGTAATTCTATAAAAAGTATTATATCTGGAACCATCATAACTGTAATTATTTCCAGTCAAACTTTTTTTGCACTAAGTGCTGTTGTCTACGCAGCGCCGATTCCTGCAACTCCTCCTAAAAGCACAGTAGATGCAAATTTCAAATTAGACACTAGCACTCCAACAAGTACTTATAAACCAGGGGCAAGTACTATAAATGATACTCGTGGTAAAAGTGGCGGACTACAAGGCTCATTTGAAAATTTCTCAGCTGCTGGTGCAACACAAGATAAGATCAACTTAACTAATGCTACAGATCCAGCATTAACAAAAACAGTACCAGGTTGTACTGGTTTAACAAACAAAGTACTCAAATCAATGGCTGGAACAATGACAACAGATGTGCAAACTCTGATGGACCAATATGACGACCTGAAAGAAAGTTGGGGTATAGTTAAAGACTTATTTGGTGGTGGCGATGTTGAAACAACAGACGAAGTAACAAATAAAAATACAAAAAAGATAGCATCAGACTCCAAGGTTACAAAATTCCGAGAAGAATGCCTAAATGGTGTTGCCTATGCTTTGTCTAAAAAGCAATTAGCCAATATTACCCAACAAACACTCAACTGGATTTCTCATGGCTATGATGGTGACCCTCTCTTTGTTCGTGATGCAAGTTCATTCTTTAAAAGTATCGCAGACAAAGAACTAAAAAATACAATTTCGACTTATTCAAATGGACAGAGTGCTAGAGACTATCCATACGGAAGAAATTTTGCAAAAGATTTAATCAATACAAACAAATCTCAAAACAACTTTGAGGATTCAACAAAAGAAAGTCTAACAAACTATCTATCAGATGGTGCGACAATCCAATCATATTCTAAAGATTTTTCTCAAGGTGGTTGGGATGCTTGGCTTTCTTTGACACAACAACCCCAAAACAATCCTTTAGGCTTCACAATGATTGCTAGTCAGCAATTAGCAAACAAAACTTCAGAGAAAATACAGAATCAAAAAGACGAGAATAATCAAAACAATGGTTTTCTTTCTCAAAAGAAATGTGTTGAGTATAGTGAGCCAGTAAACACTGGATACACCACTATAGTGCCCGTGTGTCTAAAATACGAAACAGTCACTCCTGGGTCAGTTATTGCCTCTCAATTATTTACTGTTCTTGGTTCTCCAATTCGTCAACTCGAACTTGCTGATGGAGTAAATGAATCACTTGATAAAGTTTTTAGTAAACTATTAAAACAACTTGGTGTTCAAGGATTAGGTAGTTTAGGTTCTTTCTCTTCAAAACAAGAATATACAACTGGAGATGGTACAGGTTTCAATAAAGTCTACGATGCTTTCGGTGTTGATATATCAGGAACAGAATACGCTGTTGGTGGTAATCTTCTTACTGTCAACAAAGGTTCTGGCTGGAGTGCCGGAGATACTCCTTTTGATTTAACAAAAGATTTGGGTGACACAAAAGCCATTGTTGACGGTAAACTTGTAGTTACAAAAAAGGGAGTTATAAGTATTCAAAAAGACCACAGTAATGCCGTCAAAAAATCAATAACTTCATTGCCATATATTGTGCCAGCTCTCGGGGAACTTGATTATTGTATTCCAGGTCCTAATCCACGATGGGCACCTAGTACTGCATTGGCTATTGATGCATTCACTTCATACTTAGAAGCTATTTATATGGACAACAACGGGATGCTTGTTAAACCAGATCCGGCTTTGTTTGAAAAACAATTCAATGGCACTCGTCCATGGGACAATCTAAACGGAACAACTATAAGTAAATTCCACGCATCATTCGGAGAGGGTATAAGTAATTTTGAATATAAAGTTGATAAATTTACAAAAGCTGTACCTATAATTGGTCCAATTCTTGGAACAGCATCAAGAATTATTACTGGTATTATAAAAAGTATTGGTTGTATTTTTGGAGGATGTGACGGTCCAACAAAAGA
>JAIOQC010000027.1 GCA_021413565.1 Candidatus Nomurabacteria bacterium | reverse complement strand
AGAAATAATGCAGACTTAGGTTCACCCATTACAATAAAAATCTTTTTAACAGTAGGTGCTGTGTGAGATACGAATTCTACCAAGTGATCAGAATCTTTGTGTCCTGAATATCCACTAATCATCTCAACATGAGCACGCAATGGTATTTCTAAACCTTGAATATGCAACATTTTTATACCATCTGATATAGAGCGACCCAAAGTGCCAACAGACTGATAACCAATGAGTAATATAGTGTTATTTGGATCAGGAAGATAATTCTTTTCATGATGAATAATACGCCCACCATTGGACATACCACTTCCCGCTATAATAATCTTCGGATTTGGAGTATGTAAAATTGCCTTAGACTCTTCTGTTTCTTCTGTCATTTTGAGTCCTGCAAATGAGAACAGGTTGTTACCAGTAGCAATAATATTCTTGGCTTTCTCATTGAAATATTTTCCATATTTCATATAAACAGCTGTCAATTTAATAGCCAATGGTGAATCAAGAAAAACTGGCATCACTGGCAACCTCTTACTCTCAATCAAAGAATCTATCTCATATAATAATTCTTGGGTTCTTTCTAAGGAAAAAGTTGGAATCATTAATGTACCTTTTCTTTCATAATTCTCTCGAATGATTTGCTCAAGTTTATGTTTTCTTTCAATTCTATCTTCATGATTACGGTCACCATAAACAGATTCCATGAATAAATAGTCTGCATCTTTGAATAATACAGTATCAGGTAAAAGTGGTGATGGAGAATTACCTAAGTCTCCTGTAAATACAATCTTTTTATCATTATATTTTATCTCAAGCATACCTGACCCAAGAATATGTCCAGCATCAATAAATGAAAATTGAAAACCATGGTCAACATTTAATTTGATACCATAGTCAATAGTTTCCCACATATCCATCGCTTTTTTAATATTCTCTGCAGTATATATTTTATCAAGACCCAAACTGTCATCACGAGACAATAAATGTGCAGTATCAGCGAGCATGACTTCAGAAATTTCTTTAGTTGGAATAGTCGAAACAATCTTACCAGCAAAACCCTCAGAAATTAACTTTGGGATACGGCCAATATGATCAATGTGCCCGTGAGTAATAAAAAGAATGTCTATTTCATTTGCTTTATAAGGAAATAAATTCCAGTTTTCATCATCCGCTAATTTTTCACCCTGAATAAGACCACAATCAATTAAAAATTTCTTACCATTACCTTCTAATAAAAAATTTGCCCCTGTAACTGTCCCCGCTCCTGAGCAGAAAGTGAGTTTCAGTTGTGTGTCATTTGCCATATAAGTCTCATTATACCCTAGATAGGTCAAAAGGCGAACAAAATATTATGACCAGCAGAGTTTACTGGAGCAAATCTTTTAAAGAAAAAATGTCTGGCTCCTCTTCCCCCTCATCCCTGCCCGACAGTGTCAGTCATTGGCAGGAGGGCGAGGACTTTTTTATTGATAAGATTTGCGGAAATATCAAAAAACAAAAAATCCTTTCATAAAATGAAAGAATTGTTTATTAGGACTATCGTAGAGATATTACCGTAGCTTAAAACTAAGTGGGACGAAGGATGAAAGAGATTTGTTTACAATAATAATGTTACAGCACTCTGTCAAAACAATATGTCCCCTATAAATGGTGTTCTAGGTAACACATCTAACAATAACCCTACTATCACTATACTCTTATATACTACTCCTGCAAGTATTTTTTCAAAAAGACACACCTTTGACAGAGTTTCAAGTTATATTTTAAATTTGAAACTCTCTTAAACTCTCAATTATTGGAAAAGAAGATTCATTAGTTATATTTTCTGGCTTCAGAGTTGAATGAGAAAAAATTTCTTGTTCAAAAACTTCTAATTTTTCTAAAAATCTCATATGTTCTATGTCTTCAATACGATTACGATGATCTTTATATCTATGTCGAGCTTCTTCTGCGCGCTCATACAAAGATACAATGCTATGAGGACTAACTCGATTATCTACATAAACACAAATTTTCTCTTCTATGCTCATCTTGTGTCCATTTTCATCAACATGCTTGAAATCAATGACATCTATTAGGCTGGCAACAAGATTAGATTGACCCAATTCTTTAACTATCTTAATAGTTGCATGGTGTTCATCTTCTCCATATTTCTTTATATAATCACTCTGAACTTCTTCCCAATAAACAAGACCTTGCGGTTCATTGAACTCTGGGAAATAATCAAGTTTGAACTTAATAATATTACCCATATCGTGCAACAAACAAGCAGTCAAAATACTATTCCTATCAACTAGTACATCTAATGAATCACAAATTTGTTGTGCAACTGCCGCCACTCGCAACTGATGCGTCTGCAAATTCGGCATGATTTTGTATTCTTCGTATATATCAGTAATTTTCCGCATAAAATATATTATCATAAAATCCCCTAAAGGGGATTTTAATACTCAATTTATTGTTTGTGTTCAGCGTAAATAAAATCCGTATCGATTTTACTGTAAGAGAATATTTCACTTTCTTCAAAGAAACGAGTAACTTCTATTTCACCATTTTCAATTGTATCAGAAGCATGAACAATGTTTGATTGAGTAGACAAAGAGAAATCACCACGAATTGTTCCAGCATTTGCTTCCCATGCTTTTGTTGGACCAACAAGAAGTCGAAGAGCTGAAACAGCATTAATACCCGCAACTGCTACAACAACAACTGGACATAATTTCATAAAATCACGAACTCCAGGGAAAAATGGCTTATCTTTAATGTGAGCATAATGTTCTTCAAGAAGAGCATCCTCTACACTCATCATCTTCATTCCTATAACCTTGAGACCTTTGCGTTCTACTCGAGACACAATCTCACCAATTAGATTACGTTGAACTGCGTCAGGTTTGATAATAATTAATGCTTTTTCATGTGATGGGTGCATACAATTTCAATTAGATATTATTAAATAATACAGCAATCATAGCAGAAAAACCCTTATAAAACAAATCTCTTGCTATAGGGCAAGAGATTATTATTTTCTGTATTTACTCATAATTTCCTCTTCAACTTCCTCTCTTGGACGGCCATATTTGAGGTAAGATAGTTCCTTAATACTCTCTACAACATCCATATTGCCCTGTGGTGGTGGAAATGTAGCAATATTGAATTGTTTAGTTGGTTGACCATTAATAAGCATTGAAATATAAGCATTGCGATTCTCAATCTTCATAATATCAGAGGCGGTAAATGTCGGCTTAAATTTACTTTCTAAGAATTGAGCATCTTCTGCCCCCACACGAAATACAGCCATCGAGCCCACATTGCCAAAGACAGCATTTTTGATATTATCTTCAAGTTGAGAAATGTATTGGTGGGCAACAGTAAGAGAGAGACGATATTTGCGAGCTTCAGATAGTATTGATTCAATTGAATCAGTCGTAACATTTTGGAATTCATCAATATACAAGAAGAAGTCCTCCATTTTCTTGCCATACATATCCACACGAGAAAGGGCTGCCATTTGAATCTTGTTAATTATCAAAAGACCAATAAGGTTCGCGTTAATATCACCAAGTCGTCCTTTTGAAAGATTCACAAGCAAGATTTTCTTGTTGTCCATAATTTCACGGAAATTAAAAATAGATTTCTCTTGTAATACGACTGGTCGCATGATGTCATTTGAAATAAAGTTATCAAACTTTGATGTGATATATGGCACGAAGTTTGCAAGTGACTGATCCCCTGTTGTTTGTTCAGCACCAATCCAGAATTGTTTAATAATCGGATTCTTGCAATGCGATAATTTCATATCACGGAATTCTTTGTCGGCAAGTACTCTCCCAATCTCAAGCAATGTTGCACCACTTTCTGGATGTTCCATCACCAAAAATGCAGAGTTTTTGAAATACTGTTCAAACATCGGACCACCTGAAGTCTTCATGTCAAATAATTTATTAAAGATATTCATCAACTCATTTACCACAAATGTTTTCTGCTCAGGATATCGTGGGTCAAATTCAAGCATATTGAGGCCCATTGGTCGTGCAGTATATGCTGGGTCAAAATAAATAACATCATCAATACGCTCAGGTGGTATATAACTGAGAATATCTTGAATATCAGTACCGTGTGGGTCAATATAACAAACACCATGGCCTGCTTTGATATCTTGCGCAATCATATTCTTCATAATCGTTGTCTTACCTGTACCAGTCTGACCAATCACATATAAATGACGCATTCTGTCTTCGTCAGCAAAATGAATTTTTGTATCAATGCCACGATAACTATTTACCCCAAGAGCAACCCCCATGTTACCCATCTCCATAGGTGCAGGTGCTATACCCGCTTTTGCCTGTTTGAGTTGTGGAGAAATAATACCATATGGGAAATGAAAGATTGTGGCAAGTTCTTTTAGGTTCAACGGCATAGAATTATTTTCAGAAAATGTGCGATAAGAAAAATCATGAATCAAACTTCTTAACTCACTACCTTCTGGATGTATAAAATTAAAGCCATTTCTGTTAGATTCAGTAAATTGATTAAAGGATGATTCTATATCCCCAAGTATTTGCTTAGCACGAATTTCTGTTTCAGCAGATGCAATAATACGAATATTACAAGCCATAATCGTGCTTTTCATTTTCTCGGTTATATTTGCAACAGCCTCATCGTTAACTTTTTTCTCTTTAACTTTTGAGTCTCCAAAAAATAATTGCTTTGCAATAGAGCCAACTTCTTCGCCGAATTGACGAGTTGCACTCAGTGCAGTTTTCACTGCCATACCTCCTTTTACATTTGTAAAGGCAATATGAAACTTCTTCATCATCTCATCATCTTCTGGACAAATAGTAAACTGAACTGATGCACCTTCACCTATTTTCTTTAGTTTTGTGAAAACATTCAAAATAATATTGAGAGGGTCGTGATCAATAGCATCATAAAGTTTAATTGGATATACATCGTAACTCGCTAATTTAGCATAAGAAGCAACGATTGCACCCTTATCAGTAAATATATTGTAATCATCTGGTACTTCAACAATCTTGGCATTTGGGTGAACTCCAAGTAGTTGTTTCTCAAACAAATCAGCTTTATTTTTAGGTACTGCTGTATAAAATATAAAATGATCAGTACCTTCAGCCAAAGAAATCTCCAAAGTAAAGTGGTCACGGCTAAAATTTTCTCTACCTTCACCAATTGAATGCATGCCAGAATAAAATTGTTCCATCGCACCAAGTAATTCTTTTAGATTTTTCTTTTCTGACTCATTATCGGTAGGATCAGGTAATGTAATTTCAAAAAGTTTCATGTCGAGCGATTTGAAAAGTGGAGTTCCTTCTTTGAGTCCAGGAACCTTGTGAGTGCTGTAAAGATATTGGATAAGGAATCTATGAAAATCATCATCTAAATGAGGATTATTCATTTTACCAATAATAGAAAGTGTATTTGAAATACCTTTATCAAGCAAAATACCCAATAATTCTTCCATTTTTGCATCATGTGTTTCAGGATGTAACCGCAAGGCAAGTTTTTGAGCTTCATGTTCTTTTACAACTGCAAATAATTTTCCTAGAGGGGCTTGGGAGGCTGTCGAGCCGAGCACGAGGAATTTTTTACCAAAAAAATATCCGTGCCCTCTAGGAAAATTATTTTCTTTGGAATTTCTACTATTTAGTGAGTATCTCTGGCTCACCTTCTGTAATTAGTACAGTATGTTCAAAATGAGCACTATGTGAACCGTCAATAGTTTTAATTGTATAACCATCAGACAAACTAATAATACCGGCACTACCAATGTTGAGCATTGGTTCAATCGCCACCACCATTCCAGGAATAAGTTTCTGGCCTTTACCTTTTTTGCCATAGTTTGGGATGTATGGGTCTTCGTGAATTTTCTTACCAACACCATGCCCTGAAAGTTCACGCACAATACCATAGCGTCTTGCTACAAATTTCTCTATAGCATATCCGATATCTCCAACAGTATTACCACCACGAGCACTTTCTATGCCCACCACCAACGCTTCTTTTGTGGCACGCAAAAGTTGTTCGGATGCTTTACTAATTTTGCCTACAGGCACAGTCACTGCATGATCAGTAAAGAGACCTTTGTGCTTGAGTCCTAAGTCTAAAGATATAATGTCACCTTCTTTTAAAGTCTTTCTTTTACTTGGAATGCCATGAACAATCTCATTGTTCACTGAAACACATAATGATGCAGGAAAGGCTATATGATGGCCATGTGGCTTGTAATTAAGAAAAGCTGGCTCATCACCCATTTCTTTGATTAAAGTATAAGCATATTCATCAAGTTCATGAGTTGTAACTCCTGGAGCGACCCTTTTCGCAACTTTCGCCAAAATAGTCGCAAGGCGCTTACCACCCTCACGTAAAGTCTTTATTTCTTCTGCTGTCTTTATAATGACTGCCATATAACTCGTATACTACCAGAAACAACATTTTACACAACTTCTTGCTGGTAACAAGATTCACAATAAACTATATCTTTATTCTTGGGATTAAATCCTGTTCTAAACTTCTCTACACATGCTGTATTTCCATGTGTGTGCTTTCTAGTGTTATTAAACTGCCCTGTCACATCTTTTAAACCAGAACACATACACTGACCGTCATACAAGAATATCTTAAATCTATCTAATATTCTGTTCTCATATCTGCATTCACTACATTTTACAGGTATTGGTAAATTTTCATTTTTTAAAAAAGTAAATTCATTATTTACGATTCTAAATGGTTTACTACATACACTACATTCTAAAATCTCTTTAATTATGCTTTCATCAACTGTTTGTATTGAATCTGGTATTTCATCAATTTTTTTAGTAATAGTATATTTACCAGATTCTTCTTCTACCCAACCATAATTCATCTCCATAATATCCTCTTTGGTTTTACTGAAATGCTGAAAAGCCAAAGAATTATTGTATCCAAAAGGCGAAAATTCAATTGGAAAAAATTCGCCGTATCTATAAATTAAACCCCTAGAATCAATATATGGTTTTGTGTTCATATGTTCAATAATTCTATTTCTTAAAATAAAATACTCTTCTTTTGTATACTGTTTATTAAAAATACAATATTGCTTATTGCGTAAGCCAACACAACCAAAACAATCTGTACAAGATTTTAAATGAACAGAGTACTCTAAATTTTTATTGTTTGGCCAGCAATCCCAACAAAATTTAACATTATATACATTTTCACCACATACAGATGTCTCATAGCACAATTGTGCATTTTGACCCCAAATAGAATAATCGAAGCAATCTTTTATTTTAGCGACTGAAGCATATTGACTGTATTTAACATCCTCCCCACCTTTTACCATATACGATTCTGTTACATTTTTTGAATTACTTACATATGAACCATATGAATTTAAATTTTGAATACCTTGATGATATTTATTTATTTGAGTTTTCCAAAAAATGCGAACTTTTTCATTTGCTTCTTTTAAACCACTTCGTGTATCTAAACGCATTTCGGATAATATATTAAAATATTCTTCCTTAGAATATTGTTTATTAAAAATACAATACGATGATTTACGCAAATTTGTACACCCAAAACAGTCACTACACCCCAAACAGTCTCTGCTAAACCAAAGGTTATGAGATTCAACTGACATTATTGTAAAGTAACATTTATAGCAATTTTGCAACCAAAAACATTCATAACACTTTTCACATGAATTTACATGTGAATCATCTACACAATTTTTAGAAAGAAAAAAGTCATTGCCATATAAGCAATCTTCAGAATTATTTGAATTAAACAATAAATAACAATCTTTAAGTGTAGCAGCATTGGCTGCATAGGGACTATCTACAATTCGTTCCACATTTAATGCATATGCTGGTACTTCTTTCTCAAGTTCAAAAAACTGAGTAAAGAAGTCTTTTGAAAAATCGAAATCTCTTCCATAGTCCATAGGATCCCATGAATCACTAAACCACTCTTTATCAGTTACAACTTTTCTATTAGAAGAAGGTGGGTACAGAGAAAATATATTAGCACCATCAAAAGCGCTCGTAGATTTAAATAATTTTCTCTCATTTCTAAAAGCAAATCTTCTTTCTGCTCTACAATATTGGCAAAATGTAGGTAAAGGTACCTGTATTTTTTCATAAAAATTAAAATCATCAGATTCTATGGTGAAATTATTTTTACAATTCTGACAATTCCTATTTTCCATATATTATATAAGTACCCTATTTAATCACTGTGCCAATAAATGCTTCTTTGTCTAAATACTTTTTCAAATTATCAACATTGCGACCATTTAGAATTGCCACTTCAAGCCCTAGTTCTTGTGCTTCTTTGGCGGCCATCGGGTCAAAAGGACTATTGAGTCCTGGGTCCCAATCTTTTGGCAACAATGCACGAAATGAATCCCATGATATATTTTCTATTTTTATAGCATCAGGATTATATCGAGGGTCTTTATCATATACATAATCAATATTTGAAAGATTAATCACTTGTTTTGCACCAAGAGTTTTAGCAGCTACAACAGCGGCAAGGTCACTTGAATTACCCGGCTTCCATCCCCCACCAACAATTACAGGCTTATCAGATTCTGGAATTATCTCAGGGTCTAAAATAATTTGTGAGTGTGCGTAATCACCAAAAGAAACACGAATCAATTCCGCATTCAATCTTGTTGTTGCAATACCGATGAAGTCTAAATCATCATTCGAAGGATTATTAATATCTTTTGCTGCTAGTGTATAATTACGAGCCACACGACCACCTCCAGTTATGATTAAAAAATGAAATCCTTTATCTGCATATTCAGATATTGTTTTAGTAAATTCTTTCAAAAATACCGTATCAATATTTTCTGGCACGATAAGTGAACCACCAAGCGATATAATGATATATTTTGAATTTTCCATTATAAATTAAGTGCCTTAATAATATCTTGATGAACTGCTTCTATTGATTGCTCTCCATTAATGGCGTGCAGATTATAACCAGCTTTATCTTTAAAGTAATTCATTGAGGGAATAACATTGTTTACATATTCATCAAAGCGAGCAATCATACCTTCATCTGTATCATCAGACCGTCCACGCAACTTCATACGCTTAACTGCTTCCTCTTTGGATAATTCAATATAAATAATATCTACAACCTCCCGTCCGTAATATGTAAGCATTTTTTCTAATGCTTCTGATTGAGCAATCGTACGAGGAAATCCATCGGCAATAATCACAGAATTCTCTTTCATTCCAAAAGCAAGTGTATTAGAAACTAACCCAATCGTTAAAAAGTCAGGCTGAAGATATCCTTTTTCAAGAGTTGTCTTTACTATTTGACCAGTATAATATCCATCACTTACAAGTTTTCTATAAGCAATACCTGGTGATGCAAATACAACATCATTTGCAATATTGTGTTCTTTTATATATTTCTCAAGGAGTTCAACCTGAGTACCCTTTCCAGAGCCGACTATTCCAAAAAAAACAAATGTAGATGGTTTATTCAT
>JAIOQC010000030.1 GCA_021413565.1 Candidatus Nomurabacteria bacterium | reverse complement strand
CGAAACACTCAAGGATATACAAGGAACATACACAAGTGGTCTAGATTCATTACGTAACATCAACCCTATAGCATACTCATGGAAACAAGACAGTGGTATGTATGACAATGGTATTGTCTACTACGGTTTCTCTGCTCAAAATGTTCAGGCATCACTCCCACAAGCAGTCTCAACTTCTTCAAACAACAAACTACAAATCTCTCAACTCACTCTTCTTGCTTCATCTATTAATGCTATTAAAGAACTCGACATCAAAGTACAATCATTACCAACTTTTGATAATCCAACACTTGCTACAAAGGTTGCAGAGTTTTTGAGAGGGATTGCGGAAGGTGTTGCAAATATTGGTCGTGTAAATACTGATACATTATGTGTGGGTAATACTTGTGTAACAGAAAGTCAGTTACAACAATTATTACAACAAGCATCCGTTGGGAATAATAATAGTACTCCACCACCACAAGAAACTTGCTCAGACGGAATTATGAATCAAGATGAAACTGGTATTGATGAAGGTGGTGTATGTGCTCCGCAAGTAGACCCAGAGCCAACTCCAGACCCCACTTGTAGTGACGGTATTTTAAACCAAGATGAAACAGAGATTGATATTGGTGGAGTTTGTACACCCGTTGAACCCACACCATAATCTAGATTAAGAACTACTCTCTGACTCTGATACAATTTATGAAAAAAAACACAAACATAGAATCGGTATTGATATTACCAGACATACGAAGTGCGCTAAATGTTGGTGCGATTTTTCGTACAGCAGATGCTGTAAATATTTCAAAAATATATTTAACCGGCTATACACCAAATCCAACTGATAAATTTGGTAGAGTTCAAAAAGACATAGCCAAGTCAGCACTAGGTGCAGAGACTTGGGTGCCTTGGGAATACAAAAAGACAGTACTACCACTAATCCGAAAGTTAAAAAAAGATGGTTTTACTATTATTGCACTTGAGCAAGATAAGAGGGCTGTTGATTATCGAAAAATAAAAATGACCACCCAGAAGGTAGTCATAATTTTAGGTGGAGAAGTTGAGGGATTGGCAAAAAATATTCTGGATGAATGTGACATTATTGCCGAAATACAAATGCATGGTAAGAAAGAATCTCTAAATGTTTCTGTCGCAACAGGAGTTTTGTTATTTAGACTTTTGCATTCTTAATTTGCAAAATCTCTTGTAGGGATAATATCGCTACTTTTTTCTGTGTAGGGTTGTTCTTTGGGATTATCTAATCCGGTACGATTTGGGCCACCCAATAAAATCCACAGAATAAATAATGCTACCAAGAGAAATAAAAGTATAGTTCCGAAACCTTTGTTCATATATAATATTTTAATTAAATAATATTTGATGAGTGCTACAGTAGTGAGCGCTCCGACCATTTACTACTTTACGAAGTATAACACCATGACAAGATTTCTTGCTACAAATTTCTTTTGTTTTACGGTAGACATTGTAGAGCATTTCATCTGAGTAAATATTTCCGATTCCAGCAATAATCTTCTGATCCATTAAAACTGTTTTAATATTTCCCGCAGGCTTCTTTGATAATTGATTTTTGAATTGTTCAAAAGTAAAACTTTCTTCTAGTGGTTCTGGTCCAATACCAAATAGGTGTGTTGTTTCATCTGATTTATTTGTTTCAAATAAAGTAACTTTACCAAATTTTCGTGCATCACAAAAAACAAATTGTTTATTATTTGAAAGCGAAAAGACGACATGGATGAATCTATTGAATGGGTCAAATAATGCTTTTCGTTCAGTAGGGGACGGTACCCATATATTTTCTTTTTTCTTAAAAATATATTCACCAAAAATAATATGCCCAGTCATTTTCAGATGGATTAGAATAGTTTTATTATTCGAAAGATGAATAAGAATATTTTTAGCCCTACGTTCTACTTTTGTAATTTTTGAACCAATAACTTCCTTTTTGAATTTTTTATAAAAAGAAGTTTCTTTGAGTGTTCCCTTGAAATGTTTCAAAGAGGGGACTTCACGGGCTATATCTGTCCAGACGTTAGTAATTACAAGTCCTATTAAGACTCTCTGTAATCCTTTTACAGTTGTAGTTACTTCTGGTAATTCAGGCATATATTTTATCTGCTACCCAATATTTTAAGAGCTTCTTTGATTCGAGCACTTGTTCCTTTGATTGAGTCAGGTATCTTTTTAAGTGTTTCGCGAGCTTCATTTTGTGAGTAACCGAGAGATTTGAGTGCTTCAATAATATCACCCTCATCACGCATTGATAGGCCTGTGCCTGCTGTGTCTTTGAATGCTTGTAGTTTATCTCTTAGTTCAATCACAATTTTTTCAGCAGTTTTCTTTCCAATACCTGAGACTTTGTTGAGATAACTAGTGTCTCCAGTAGCAATTGCCTTTTTGAGTGTATCAAGTGGTGCAACTATTAGTATAGACAAAGCAGACTTTGGCCCAATACCAGAAACATCCAACAGTAATTCAAAGAATGACATTTCTTCTGTTGTTAGGAATCCGTACAAGTCTAGTGAATTTTCTCGAACTGCTGTATATGTCCAAAGGGCAACAGTATCTAGTAATTCGCATGAAGTAATTGTGTCAGCAGTCACAAAGACCTTGTAACCAACACCATGGACATCAACGACTAGGAATTTTTCATTTATATGGATTATGTGGCCTTCAAGTCTTGCAATCATATTTTTATTATACCCATTTTAGTCGTCTATTGTAAGAGCATTTACTTCTGCTCTATTTTCTGTTATTATGCAGTTATTCGAATTTGCTGGTGTCTCGGCATCATTTGAAAATCCGCTCGTAATTTTAATTTTTAATTATTTAAACATATGCCAATCACAAAATCAGCCAAGAAAGCACTCCGTGGTTCACTCAAGAAGAAAGCCATTAATGACCGTAACAAGAAACTTGTTAAGGAATCTATTAAAACTATCGAGAAGCTTGTAAAGGAGAAGAAGAAAGATGAAGCAAAGAAACTTCTACCTGTCGCATACAGTACTATCGACAAAGCGACAAAGAAGGGTATTTTTAAGAAAAATACTGCTTCTCGCAAGAAGTCTCGACTTTCAAAAATCACAAAGTAACTAAT
>JAIOQC010000026.1 GCA_021413565.1 Candidatus Nomurabacteria bacterium | reverse complement strand
AGACAGTGGTATGTATGACAATGGTATTGTCTACTACGGTTTCTCTGCTCAAAACGTTCAAGCATCACTCCCACAAGCAGTCTCAACTTCTTCAAACAATAAACTACAAATCTCTCAACTCACTCTTCTTGCTTCATCTATTAATGCTATTAAAGAATTGGATATTAAAGTTCAATCCATTCCAACTCTCACCGACCAATCACTCTATATAAAAGTCGCAGACTTTTTGCGAGGGATTGCAGAGCAGGGTATTGCGATTGTTGATAGTGTAAGAACAAATAATATTGAATCAGAAAATATAAACACCAAAACTCTTTGTTTGGATGGTTTATGTATTACAAAAGACCAGTTGCAACAGATTCTAAATTCACAATCAGTTCCTTCATCAACACCAACTCCAGAACCATCACCTGAGCCAAGTCCTGACACAACCCCACCCGTCATCACTCTAGTCGGAGATGTCACCATCACTTTATCTATAAACGATATCTACACTGAACAAGGAGCAGAAGCCCTAGATAACATAGACGGTTCCATAACCCCAATCATCACAGGCACAGTAGATACTGCTACAGTAGGCACATACACTATTACTTATACTGCTACTGACTTATCAAACAATATCTCAACAACCACAAGAACTGTAAATGTAACCGAACCTGTTTTGTAAATTACCCTTTTTTAAGGTTCAAAAATATGCTATAATATACTCATATAAGTTAATTTTTTCCTAAATATGAAAGATCAAAAAGGAAATATTGGAGTAATTGTGTCTTTTGTTATTGTGGCTCTTGTCGTTGTAGGTGTAATATATATGCTTATGAACAAGACTATCAAAGAGAATCCTCTTGATGGTATCCAAACTGACGGAACAATGTCACCTGAATCAGCTAATACTGATTCATCAAACAATGCACCACAAACACAAGAGAAGCCTTCTACTCCCCAAAAATCAATGGATCAACAAGCAAAAAACGGAGATACTTTATCAATGAATTATACTGGTCGTCTTGTCGATGGCACAGTCTTTGATTCAAATGTCGATCCTAAATTCGCACATGTTCAACCTTTCGAATTTCAACTTGGTGCAGGTCAAGTTATCGCTGGTTGGGATGAGGGTCTAGTCGGCATGAAAGTTGGAGAGAAGAAGACTTTAACAATTCCACCAGAGAAAGGTTATGGTGATCGTGCTGTTAGTACTATTCCTGCCAACTCAACACTTATTTTTGATGTTGAACTTCTCGCTATTAAATAATGAATAAAATAATTTTATTAGTTACTACAAATTTCCGGAATCTAATCCGGTCTAAAAAGGCGCTTATTATTGCTGGTGTTTTAGTAGTTGTTGTTGGAGGATATTTCCTTTTTAGAAGCAAACCAAATTACCAATTTGTTACTGTTGTTCGTGGACCACTAACTCAATCCGTATCATTAACTGGCAATACAACACCCGCCCAAAGTGTCTCTCTAGCATTTGCTAGTAGTGGAATTATTTCTCGAACTTATACATCTTTGGGTAAAGAAGTTGCTAAGGGGCAAGTATTAGTAGATTTGAATTTAAGCGACCTCGTTGCTCAATTACATTCTGCTCAAGCAGCGTATACAGTTGCAAAGACTTCTTATGAGAAATTAGCCAATGGTGCATCGACTCCAGAAATCGAAGTAGCAAGGGTTGCACTGAAGAATGCAGAAAATGCTTATAATTCAACAGTCAATCAGCAAAAAGTTTTAGTTTCCAATGCTCGTTCCGCGATGTTTAATTCAGGATTAGTTGCTTTGTCTGTAGTTAGTGGTACAAGTACATCAGACGCTCCAACTATTTCAGGAACTTATACAGGTGAAGCGGAGGGTGTATATACTATTCGTCCTTATTCAACAGGAGATGGAACTTATTTCTCTGTTTATGGATTAGAGTCAGGTGGTGGCAAGGCGAGTACTGTTGCAGTGCCACTTGGTACTCGTGGTTTATATATTCAGTTCCCAAGCGATTCAGTTTCAAGTAGTACTTCTTGGACAGTTTCTGTTCCAAATACCTTATCTTCAACTTATCTAACATATTACAATGCTTATCAATTAGCGCTTCAAACTCAATCTCAGGCACTCTCTACTGCACAAGGTGTTGTAGATGCAAGCAAAGCATCTTTGGACCAGAAACTCGCTGGTGCACGAACCGAAGATTTAACTATAGCAGAAGCTCAAGTTGCTCAAGCATTAGCCAATGTAGAAAGTGTTCAAGCTCGTATTGGTAATGCTCGTATTATTGCACCTATTAGTGGTACTATCACACAATTTGATGCCAAGATTGGTCAACAAGCTTCGCCTAGTACTCCACTCGTTTCAATTATGTCCAACATTGGTTATGAAGTTGATTCAGGTGTTTCTGAAAATGATGTCGGCAAGATTATCTCTGGTAATAAAGTCACTATGACTCTCGATGCTTTTCCAAAAGAAGTTTTCGAGGGAACTGTATTTTA
>JAIOQC010000025.1 GCA_021413565.1 Candidatus Nomurabacteria bacterium | reverse complement strand
ACGACGCCATTACGAATACAGGCGAGAAAAAGAAAGGAACTGTTGAAGCAGCTTCAAAGGATTCAGCAATTGCTGCTATTCAGCGTCGAGGTTTGATTGTTTCTTTTGTTACTGAAGGTGAAAAGAAAAGTCTGATGAATATCACTATCTTTGAGAAAGGTGTTTCCTCAAAAGATATAGTGATTATGTCACGACAAATATCAACATTATTTGAAGCACAGGTTTCAGCTTTGAAAGCCTTCAACTTGTTGGCCATTAATACAGAGAATCAATCACTAGTAAAGATACTTAATATTGTTTCTGATGATATTCAATCCGGTGTTTCTATTTCAGGTGCTTTAGCAAAGCATCCTCAAGTTTTTTCTGATTTCTATGTGAATATGGTCAAATCTGGTGAAGAATCAGGAAAATTAACTCAAATTTTCTTATACTTAGCGGATTATCTTGACCGACAGTATCAACTAACTGCAAAGACAAAAAATGCATTAATCTATCCGGGTTTCGTGATGGGAGTTTTCGTTTTAGTGATGACGATGATGTTTGTGTTCATTGTTCCTCGTTTAACAGTTATTATTAAAGAATCTGGTCAAGCCATACCACTAACCACAAAAATTGTAATGGGCCTAAGTGATTTGTTGGTCAATTATGGAATATTTATTTTAATTGGCTTAGTGCTTGCAATTATATTTGCTATTCGACAATCTAAAACTCCAGCTGGTAAGAAATGGATTGACCACATGAAAATTACTTTACCAGTTTTTAAAAATATTTATACAAAATTATATCTTTCTCGTATTGCTGACAATATGGACACTATGCTTTCGTCTGGAATTACGATTCTTCGTGCTATTGAGTTAACAGCAGGCTAGCAAAGCATAAAGAAATTCCAGCAATTATGTCGCAGATGATTCGTGTTGGAGAAGAAACAGGTTCTATGGGTAATATTCTCAAGACTATTGGTAAGTTCTATAACCGTGAAGTTAATGATGCTGTTGATACAATGGTGAGTCTTATTGAGCCGGCAATGATTGTGGCGCTTGGTCTTGGGGTAGGATTACTACTAACATCAGTTTTGATGCCAATTTACAATGTGGCTGGGGGTATTAGTTAAATAGTTATGCACACTTGCGTTTTTTGAATGGTTATATGATATAATAAAGGTATTAAAAATAAGGTCGCGCTTTTTATAACAAAAAGCACAATTAATAGATTACATTTTAGTATGAAAAAAAATAAAGGTTTTACGCTTATTGAGCTTTTGGTCGTTATCGCAATCATAGGAATTCTTGCTTCAGTTGTTCTTGCTGCACTTTCAAGTGCTCGTGCAAAGGGTGCTGATGCAGCTGTTCAAGCTAACTTAGCAAACACTCGTGCTCAAGCTGAACTTTACTATGATTCTAACGGAAGTTCATTTACTGGTGTGTGTACTGCAGGTGCAGTAGTTTCTACAGTTAAGGGAATCCAAGAAATGGTTATGGCAGCTGCAAAGGCAACAGGTCTAACTGCAGTTACTTCTAACGGTACTGGTACTCTTACAACAGCAACATGTAATACAGATGGTAGTGCATGGGCAGCTGAGGCTCCTTTGAAGGCTGGTGGTATGTACTGTGTAGACAGTACAGGTAAGTCAATCAAAGAAACAGTAACTATTGGTGCAGCTGTAGTTTGTGCATAATACATCTCGCTAATTTTTGAAAAACCGCTTCAACACTCGTGTTGAAGCGGTTTTTCTTTAGGTTATACAATGGTATACTATGATTATGGAAACAATTGCTTTTGTGTTTATATTTTTACTTGGAACTATTATTGGTAGTTTTTTGAATGTAGTTATATATCGTTTTAATACTGGTAAAACTTTAGTAAAAGGAGGTTCTATTTGTATGACTTGTAACAAGAAATTATGTTGGTATGAATTAATACCAGTATTTTCTTTTTTGATTCAATCAGGTAAATGTAGAAAATGTGCAAGTAATATTTCTCATCAATATCCAATAGTTGAATTGGCAACTGGTCTATTGTTTGCCTTATTGGCAGTTCATTTTTTACCAATATTACTGATTTCACAATTTAAATTTATTTTCTTGATGAGTATTTACGCTTTTGTGTTCTCTTTGTTGATGGTTATTGTTGTTTACGACATTCGGCACAAGATTATTCCTGACAAACTTGTTTACGCTTTTATTCTGATTTCGTTCTTATTACTTTTTATTGATAGTACTGGTCTTAACTCAATATTTATCTTACCAACATTTATGAATGTATTAGCAGGTCCAATCCTTGCTTCACCGTTTGCTCTTTTGTGGTTAGTATCTCGTGGTGCGTGGATGGGTCTTGGTGATGCAAAACTTGTACTTGGTATTGGTTGGATGCTAGGACTCTCAACAGCACTTACGGCTGTCACATTATCATTTTGGATTGGAGCAATTGTAAGTGTTTCTTTACTGTTACTTTCTTCAAAGAAAATGAATATGAAAACAGAAGTACCATTTGCACCATTTTTGATTATAGGTACTCTTGTAGCTTTCTTGTATAACATAGATATATTTTCTTTAGCGAGTATTTTTAATTAATTAAAATGTAATTGTGAAAAATCTTAAAAGAATCATAAATAATTTTCATCATTCTTTTCAGTCCGGTATGACGATGATTGAATTACTGGTTGTTTTGGGTATTTTTATTGTTGTTACATCATTGGTGATGTTTGACTATGGTAGTTTTCGTTCGTCTACATCATTAACTAATTTAGCGAGTGATATATCTTTATCAGTCAGACGTGCACAAAGTTATGCGATAGGTGCTTACAGTTCTAATTCTGTTTTTTCTTATGGATATGGCGTGCATTTTTCAACAGACCGTATGCCAGTTTCTAATCAATATAATGGTTCTAATAAATCTTTCTTGTTATTTACCGATGTTTCTGGAGACAAGATGTATGATTCAGATGGAAATCCTTGCAGTTCTAATGTGTCATCAACCAATGAATGCAGTGAGATTTTAACTATTTCTAGTGCGGATGAGATTTCAGGTATTTATCTAAGTGGTAGTTCAACTGCACTGCCAGTCGGTGGAGTTGTAGATATAATGTTTTTACGGCCTAATCCAGATGCATATTTTTGCTATAGATCATCTCCGTCTAGTTCATCTTGTGATAGTTCTACTGGTATTTCCAATGTAAGAGTTGAAATATCAAATTACAACGAAGAAGTTGGTTTTACTAAAAAAGATATTACTATTTGGAGTACTGGTCAGATTAGTGTTCAATAATATGAAAAAATTTATTTTTACAAAAGGTTTTACTCTTATAGAATTGATGGTTGCGACATCAATCTTTATTATCATTATGCTCATGGCGATGAGTTCAATTGTGACATCTTCAAACTCTGCTAAAAAATCTCAGGGTTTACGTGAAGCGATGGACAATGTGAATTTTGCTATGGATACAATTACTCGTTCTTTGCGTATTGGTACAAATTATTCTTGTATCTTACCAGGTCTGTCAGTGGATTTGGCGCTTACACCATCACCGATTGATTGTCCACCAAGTGGTAATACATATGGTAGTAAGGTGGCTTTTACACCTGCAGAAAGTTCACTCGTTACAAGTGGTGCAGTGGCATACCAGAGTGCTCCCCGTGGTGATGGTACGAATACATTACAGCGTTGCACTGCAACTGCACCTTGTGTTGATATAGTAGCCAGTAATGTTGATATTCAAGTTTTGAAATTTTTTGTGAATGGCTCTGATCCTGCTGATACTATCCAACCAAGTGTGTTTATCCTTATGGAAGGAACAGTTACAAATAAAGATGTACCAACTTCTTTTGCAATTCAAACCATGGCATCACAGCGTTCATCAGAATAATATGAAAATACAAATTATAAAAAATAATAGTGGATTTACAATCATCGAGACAATGGTAGCAGTTTTTGTTTTAACTTTTGCTCTTACAGGACTTTTGAGTTTGAATGCTAGTAGTTTATTTTCTGCTAGATATGCACGCAATGAAATTACAGCCAATTATTTATTACAAGAGGCCGCTGATTATTTTCGCAATGACCGTGATACTACTGCATTTTTAAATAATGACCCGACACTCAATGATGGATGGGTGATATTCTTGAATAAATATGGTTACAATAGTGGAGTTTCTTCTGGAACTTGTTTTGATTCTATTGGTTCCAATTATGGTTGTTACATTGAATTTTCTGACGCAAATCCAACTGCTTATTTTTGCAATACTTCACCTGCTTTTGGGACATTAAGATGCCCAACATTTAATTATGATTCTTTAGCTTCAAATAATACTTTCTACACTTACAAAGTACCAACTGGATATGCAACTACCAATTTCAAAAGACAGATATTAATGCAAGTAAATCCGGCTCGTCCTGATGAACTTGATATTCAAGTAAAAGTTGAATGGCTAAATGGAAACTTGGTCCGTAGTCGGTCATTACAGACCAGTTTGTTAAATTGGCAAAAACAATAATTATGAAATTTTTTATTAAAAAAACAAAGACACAGAGTGGGTATGCAATTTTGTTTACTGTTGTTGTTGTCAGTATTATTTTAACCCTAGCATTAGGGTTATCTAGTGCTTCTTATAAACAAATTGTTGTGTCATCTGTTGCCAAGGATTCTCAGTTGGCCTTTTATCAGTCAGACACAGCCACAGAATGTGCTTTGTATGCTGAAGCTCGTACCGAGATGTTTACTTCAACTTCAGTCATTGATTCTTTTGTTTGTGGTTTAGACAAAAATGGTTCAGAATACACATTATTTATTTCACGCTCTGCAACACCAAGTTCAGAAACATACGATTTGGAGCCAGCAAGTTCTTGGAGTACATCTTCAAATCCTTGTTTTAATATGTCTGTTTCCAAGACTGTGGGTACTG
Organism: Candidatus Nomurabacteria bacterium; assembly: GCA_021413565.1. GTDB lineage: Bacteria > Patescibacteriota > Minisyncoccia > Phycocordibacterales > UBA9973 > UBA8515. Next base: position 5,524 of record JAIOQC010000025.1, on the reverse strand, counting down.
ACCCTATTATTACCACAGTTAGAGCAAAAGGGTATAATATCTGTAATAATGCTAGTCTAAGGGCAGTTGAGCGTGAGATTGATATTTCTTATTAAGATTAATATGTCTGATTTACAAATTCAAAAACGAATACAAAAACTTCGGGATGAGATTTCTCGCCTGAGATTTGCATACCATGTCACCAATAATCCCAGTGTGACTGATGATGTCTATGAATCATTATCACGAGAACTTCATAATTTAGAAGAACAATATCCTCAGTTTATAGATGAGAATAGTGCAGTTTATCGTGTTGCCGGTAAGCCATTGGATAAATTTAAGAAAGTTACACACAACACTCGAATGTTGTCTTTAAATGATGCTTTTTCTAAGGATGAAGTTTCTCAATGGGAAACTCGTACTTTAAAAATTTTAGGAGTTCCGACTTCCTTAAATTATTTCTGCGAATTGAAACTTGATGGACTCGCTATTTCACTCATTTACGAGAATGGTGTATTTGTTCGTGGTGCAACTCGTGGTGACGGATTCATTGGTGAAGATATAACAGAGAATCTCAAGATGATTGAGACAATTCCACTGAAATTAAAAGGTTCATGTCCAGAATCTTTTGAAGTACGAGGGGAAGTGGTAATGCCTAAGCGTGTTTGGCGCTCATTAAATAAAACTCAAGAGAAAGAAGGTAAACAACTTTTTGCAAATACTCGTAATGCTGCCGCAGGTTCATTACGACAACTTGATCCATCTATTGTAAAAGAGCGTAAACTTGATTTCTTTGCTTGGGATGCCATTGGACTATCTATTGCAAATCATTCTGACATTCATTCATCTCTTCGCGAACTTGGATTTCAAGTTGCACCGTATGAAAGTAAAGCGGATACTCTAGATAAAGTATTTTCTTTTATTGACGAAATGGGAAAGATTCGTGAAAACTTACCCTATGGTACTGATGGTATTGTTGTTACGGTTGATGAACTCGCTCTAAGAGACAAGATTGGTGTTGTTGGAAAGGCACCACGCTATATGGTGGCTTTTAAATATCCAGCCGAGAGAGCCACAACTATCGTTTTGGATATTACGACCAATGTTGGTCGCACTGGAGTACTTACTCCACTTGCACATTTCAACCCGACTCTTGTTGCTGGTTCTACTGTATCAAAATCAACGCTTCACAATATGGATCAGATTAATCGACTTGATATTCGTATTGGCGATACGGTTGTTATTCAGAAAGCGGGAGATGTCATACCTGAAGTTGTGGAAGTTCTTGCAAAATTGCGCACAGGAAAAGAAAAGAAATTCAAAATGCCATCAAAGTGTCCAGTGTGTAATTTTGAAGTGGAGAAAAAAAATACCGGAAGCGAGCAAAGCTCTTATTCGAAAAGTCCTCGGATATCCTCGACAAATTCTTTGGAAGGTCGAGGCCAGACTGTTTCTCATAAGACTTTGCCCACTTCCGGTGGGCCTAGCGTTGCATATTATTGTACCAACAAGAATTGTCCAGCCAAGAATGCTCGAGCCTTGCAACATTTTGTAAGTGTATTTGAAATCTATACGATTGGTCCAAAGATTCTCGGTAGATTAAAAGATGAAGGTTTAATTAGTGATTCCGCAGATTTATTTACTCTTGAGGTTGCTGATTTGTCAGGACTCGAACGCTTTGGCGTAAAATCCGCCGAGAATATTATTACTTCTATTTCTCTACATAAAAGAATTTTACTTTGGCGATTTATTTATGCCTTAGGGATTATTCATGTAGGGGAGCAAACTGCTCGTGACTTGGCAAATCATTTTGGCTCACTTGATAAAATACAAAAAGCCGATGTTGAAGAAATTAATAGTATAGAAAATATCGGTCCAATTGTTTCGAACAGTATTGTGAAGTTTTTCCAAGATGAAGCCAATCTTAATTTAATTAATAAACTTATTAAAAATGGTGTAACTATTTATCATGAAAAAGTGAAGGGCGGTATTTTTTCTGGTAAAACTTTTGTTTTAACTGGTACTTTAGATACTATGTCTCGAGATGAAGCCAAAAAGAAAATCACAGAAAATGGTGGTAGTGTTTCATCTTCTGTATCAAATAAAACAAGTTATGTATTAGCAGGGGAGAATGCAGGTAGTAAATATAATGATGCCAAGAAACTTAATATTCAGATTGTTTCTGAGGTTGAATTTTTGGAAATGCTTTAATTTTTATATTAGAGAATCTGATTTCAAATAACCTTAAAAATATGCTATTCTAATCATATGAAATTAGAAGATATCAAGAAATTAGCAGTTATGGCCCGTGTGGACATGAGCGATGAAGAACTGACAGAAATGGCCAATGATTTTGAGCCTATTTTGGCATATGTGGCCCAAGTCCAAGAAGTAGCTAATCTCGGCGATATTGCAGAATCTCACTTAGTTCAAAATGTAATGCGTGATGATGTGGTCACAAATACTCCTGGAGAATATACTGAAAAAATCATTAAACAAATGCCAGATTCACAAGATGGATTCCTAAAAGTAAAACAGATATTATGATTGATTTAAAAAGTCTTACAATAGAAAAAGTTCATGAATCTCTTTCTAAAGGAGAGTATTCTGTGACTGACTTGGTTACAGAGTATCTTAAGGTAATTGAAGAGAAAAATAAAAATACTAATGCATATTTAGAAGTTTATGATGATGTATTTACGCAAGCAAAGCATGCCGAAGAAATGTTTAAGAATGGCACGGCCACTTTGATGACTGGTATACCAGTGGCACTTAAGGACAATATGCTTTTTGATGGTCATATTGCTTCTGCTTCTTCAAAAATTTTAGAGAAGTATGTGGCGACTTATGATTCAGGTGTAGTTAAATATTTAAAAAAACAAGGAGTAGTTTTTATTGGTCGCACCAATATGGATGAATTTGCTATGGGTTCATCAACTGAAAATAGTGCTTATGGTGTGACTCTCAATCCAATTAATCCAGATTATGTTCCAGGTGGTTCTTCTGGTGGCTCAGCCGCGTCAGTTGCTATGGATGGTGCATTAGTTTCCTTAGGTAGTGATACTGGTGGTTCTATTCGTCAGCCAGCAGCATTTACAGGGCTTGTAGGACTCAAACCTACATATGGAGCCGTATCTCGATTTGGAATTATAGCAATGGCGAGTTCTTTGGATCAAGTTGGTACACTTAGTAAAAATGTAAGTGATACTCAAATACTTTTTGAAGCGATGAATGATTATGATTCAATGGACAGTACCTCAGTGAAGAAAGAAAATCGTACTAGCCCCACTCCACTTAAAAAGAAGATTGGCATACCGCAATCATTTCTTGCAGGTGGTGGTATTAATGAGGAAGTGTTGGCGAATTTCAATGCAAGTTGTGAGAAACTTAAAAATGCAGGTTATGAACTTGTAGATATTTCACTACCTTTAATTAAATATTCATTGGCTGTTTATTACATTATTATGCCAGCTGAAGTTTCAAGTAACTTGGCTCGTCTTGATGGTATTAGATATGGCTTATCTGTTGAAGCTGATAAATTATTTGATGTATATGCAAAAAGTCGGGGACAAGGATTTGGTAAAGAAGTTCGTCGTCGTATTTTGCTCGGTACTTATATTCTTTCACATGGATATTATGATGCTTACTATAATAATGCTGTAAAAGTTCGCAATGCTATTAAAGCAGAATTAGTTTCAGCCTTTTTGTCTGTTGATGCAATTATTACTCCATCATCACCATTTCCACCATTTAAATTTGGTGAGAAGACTAATGACCCAATAGCGATGTATATGTCTGACTTGTTTACTGTACCGGCCAATATTGCAGGTATTCCAGCTATTTCAATTCCTTCAGGTACAACAAATGATGGCTTGCCACTGGGCTTACACATAATGGCCCCATATTTTAGAGAAGATATTCTTTTTACTATTGGGAAAGATTTCGAAAAATTGATATAATGAAGTTGTATGCAACAAACGGATATTGTACAACCATTACTTGAAAAACCACTCTTTGAACCATCATATTTGAACATCGAATATCTTTTCAATAAGATTTTTAATGTTATTAATCCAATTATTAATTTCTTTTTGGATGTAAATAACTGGGTTACTATTGGTATTATTTCTGCTTTTCTGTCTATTATTTGTGTTGCCCTTATATTATATTCACTTGTTCGAATGTGGGAAATTCAACTGCATGAACATCATGAATTAGATCATGAAATCAAAGCTGCGCTTGCTCGAAGAAAAGAAGCAGAGAAGAATGAAAATCCTCGTTGGCATTATATTCTTACTTTAATTGAAAGTTCTAATGAGTCTGATTGGCGTGTAGCAATTATTGAGGCTGACTCAATGCTCGAAGAGACACTAAGAGAAAGAGGTTTTTCAGGGGATACACTCAGTGAATTACTCGAAGGTGCTAAATCAGGTGGACTCTCTACAATTCAGAATGCATGGGATGCACATATAGTCCGTAATCAAATAGCACACGCTGGTCTTGATTTTCCTCTAACCCAAGTAGAAGGACGACGTGTGATTCGAATGTTCCAAAATACTTTTGAAGAATTGAATGTAATATAGAAAGCCCCCTATTTGCAAAAGCAATAGGGGACTTTAATTTTTTCCCTGATTATTCAGGATTTTTTGATGTACAATTTCATACCAGATTCGATGGACTGTTTAATGTCTTCTGCCATCTCACCATTTTCTATTAATTCTACCCAAAGATCATTATCCTTATTGTCAGAATTTTTACCACATAGAAGTGTTAATTTTACTGACCAGATTAGTTCAGTTAGAAATCTTTTAGCATATGTATTAGCCAATTCTACGCTGACTATTGGCAAATTATATTCTTTGCCCGTGTGCGTTTCAACCAGAAGGACTTCAAATTTTTCTCTGGTTTGTTGGATATTAAATATTAAGTCTGGATTATCTTTTTTTACTTTAGACAATGAATCTTTTATTATCTGAGTAATTTTTTCAATAATTTCCTTACTATTTTCCAGACTTTTTGCAGCATTAGGTGTGTGAATTAGTGGGCTCATTTCTTTTTAGTTTTAAGTTCGTTTATTACTATATTAACATTTTTTGGGTTTTTGTCAATTTCGATGGAGTGTTGGTTACAAATAATTTCTCGACGTCGCTACGGAATTTTCGTAAGGCTGATGGGGCTTTCCTTACAGGAACAGTATACCGATTGGATAATTCAGGGTGCTTTTCATTACATGAACGGTACACCAATTGGATTTTTATTACGTCCTTCAGACTTATAAAAATCTCAATCGGTCGTCAGCACCCATACGGAAGGTCTCCCAGACCTTCCTCAGCCGCAAAAACAAAAAACACCTAAAAGGTGTTTTTGTTTTTGCGCGACTTAGTGAACGAAGTTGGAACCATAATACGAGAGCATAATGGGTATATTTTTGTGCCTAGTTTTAGGTAAAAGGTTTTAAGCTACTAAAAAAGATTGGTTTTTAAAAAGGTATATTGTATCTTATTTAGATTTTTTGCAAGCTTTTTCACTTTAAATTTTAAATTTG
>JAIOQC010000024.1 GCA_021413565.1 Candidatus Nomurabacteria bacterium | reverse complement strand
CCTCCTTCGCTATGCTCAGTCGGCGTGGCTGAGTGTCCTCCCGGACCCTACCCTCAAACTCATGCTATCGCATATAAGTTTGTCAGTTTATGACTGAACGGATGAAATATGGAGCAGTCCATATTTCATATCCACGCCTTTTTATTATATATCGTTGATATATAACTTGTTTAGCATACCAGATAGTATGGTTTTTTTCTAGTTCTAATAGTACACTACAGATATGCAAAATGACATCTATAAAAAATCACTAGAACTACACAAAGAACACCATGGCAAGATAGAAATGATTAGTAAAGTAAAACTTGATTCAAAAGAAGTACTTTCTTTGGCATATAGCCCTGGAGTTGCTGAAGTGTCTCGTGAGATTGCACGTGACCCATCACTTGCTCGTGAATACACACTCAAAAGAAATACTATTGCCATAGTTAGTGATGGTTCTGCAATTTTAGGTCTCGGTAATCTTGGTGCATTGGCATCTATTCCAGTGATGGAAGGTAAGGCAGCAATATTTAAAGAGTTTGCAGGAGTAGATGCATTTCCAATTTGCCTAGACACGCAAGATACAGAAGAAATAATCAAAGCTGTAAAACAAATTGCTCCAGTATTTGGTGGAATTAATTTAGAAGACATCTCTGCTCCTCGTTGTTTTGAAATTGAGGAACGACTTCGCAATGAACTTGATATTCCTGTAATGCATGATGACCAGTGGGGAGCAGCGACAGTGACACTTGCTGGTTTAATTAATTCAATAAAACTTGTAGGTAAAACAAAAGATGTGCGTGTGGTCATTAGTGGTATTGGAGCAGCAGGAGTGGCTACTGCACGATTGCTTATTATTTATGGCATTACAAACATTCTATATATAGACAGCAAAGGAATTGTTCATAAAGATAGAACTGATTTAACTACAGAAAAAAAGGAATTATTAAGAGGAAGCATTGCAGATGCTTTTGAGGGAAGCCTTACTGATGCAATTAAAAATGCGGATGTATTTATAGGATTATCAAAGCCTGGGGTGCTTTCACAAGATATGGTTCGTTCAATGAATGAAAAACCAATTATCTTTGGATTAGCAAATCCAACTCCTGAGATAATGCCAGATGAAGCAAAAGAAGCTGGTGCGTATGTTGTAGCAACTGGCCGAAGTGATTTTCCTAATCAACTTAACAACTCTCTGGTCTTTCCTGGAATATTTAAAGGAATGCTTGAATCAAATATTCCTCAGTTCAAGATTGAAATGTTCAGTGGTATTGCGCAAGCACTTGCAGATTATGTGACCGATATATCAACAGAAAAAATACTACCAACTATGTTCGACAAAGAAGTGGTAAATATTGTCGCTGAAACGGTAAAGAAATATAAATGAAGACAACAACTATCAAATGTGATAGTCTAAATAAGTGTTTATGGAGACGTGTCGGAGTGGTCTAACGTACCTCCTTGCTAAGGAGGCAGGTCTTAATCGGCCTCGTGGGTTCAAATCCCACCGTCTCCGCAAATACAAAAATGAGTTCGACTTTAGTCGAGCCATTTTTGTTTGCGGAGACGAGTAAAGTACTTGAGTACTTTACGTGTGAGATTTGAAGACCTTGAGTATATTTATGAGGATGTATTCATCCGAATAAATACGAAAGGTGTACAGAATCTGTAAGATTCGAAAAGCGTACTCGCGGTCTCACCGTCTCCGCAACAGGGGGTTAAATTTTACTTAAATAGAAATTTAACCCCCTACGTTTGGCTTAGTTTTATTGTCTTATTTATGTATCATCATTTTCTCTAAAACTGGACAAGAAATTGCCTATTGCTATAATTAACTCATATGAATATGACTGATGAAATAAAGAAAGGGGGAATTATTCTCAAATCAGGAGATATTTTTCAATCTAATTTAGATGGTAATAAAAAAGGGTATTTTCAGTTTTTGTATAAGGATGATAGCTTTCTAGCGGGACATCTAATTAGAGCTTTTTCTTTTAATAATGAAACATGTACTTCTTTAGAAGATATCACCAGTAGTTCAGTAGCTTTCTATGGTTTTACTAGAGTATTTGAGGGGCTGGAAGAAGGATATTGGACAAAGATTGGAAACACACCCATTGAAAGTACTTTTGAACCACCCACCTTTAAGTGCACAAAAGACACAAAATTCTATGTCGAAAAGTCTGACGATTGGTATATCTGGAAAGGTGACTTTGCAAAAGCCACTAAGATTGGAGAAATGACCAACGAGTACAAAGATTTACCAGATTCTGTCATTGTATCACCTGAATCGATAATAGAATGGTTAAAAGCAGGTAGGCAGGTGATCAACTATTCGCCGGATTAGTATGGTTTTCTTTCTCAGTATTGGTTATGACTTGGTCTCGTAGTCTCCGCGTTTTGAAAAAATTGCCCTAGGGGGGCTTTTTTTTGCGTGGAGACGAGGAAGTGCCCTGCGGCACTTCCTTGAGAGATTCGAAAGACTTTTCGTTATGCATTTTAGTGCATCGAAAAGTACATGACTACGTGGTAGCCGAAAAGCGTACTCGCGGTCCCACCGTCTCCGCCCGAAGTATTTAGTATTGGTAGACTCAAGTACCCAAATTCCTAGATTTGAGTTAAAATAAACTTATGGAAAACAATTTCAAGCTAGACAATAAGAACAGTAACCCTGAAAATAATATTGAATCCCTTACCAAAGAATTGGCTTTCGCTAAATATAATGAAGACTATGATGCCGACTACGAAGTGAGAGGTACCCCAAAAAAGAAAGCTCACTCCCTAGGCAACATAGAAGATCCTACTTATATCTATCTCAACCCTATGAATTGGTGTTCTTTTTATGCTCCCCTTGGAAGTAGTCTGCACACACCTGATAGGGCAGGAAACATGATCGGTATTTCAATGAAAGGAGAAAAAGGTAAAAGATTTAATCAGGAACTCGTTGAATCTATGTTCGACCTAATCAAAACAGTAAAACAATCGAGAAATCTGAAGGAAATCGCAACGGAAGCTATCCCTGTTTTCGAAGCCTTAAAAGAAACAGCTGATCGATTTCAAGATCCTAGCAGTTTGCTTACTGCTCAGAAAATGATTGATGAATATAAAGAAATTATAGACTCACCTGCTTCAACTTAGCCCTGACATTATCCCAAACCAGCCTTACGGGGTTTCAAGGTCTTGGTACTGAACCCACATGGCCCGCAAATAAACTATTTTCATAGTATACTTAATTCGTGATAAAAATAATTTTAGTCGTAATTGCTTCTTTACTTGCTATAGTCGGGAATATTCATTACTTGAGGGATGTTATTAAAGGTAGGGTAAAACCTCATCCATACACTTGGTTTATCTGGACCATAGTTTCTTGTGTTGTCTTTTTTGGACAAGTTGCTAAAGGAGCAGGAATAGGCGCTATACCAACTGCATTTGCCGAAGTTTTTACAGTAATTATATTTTTGTACTCTCTAAAATATGGATTTAAAAATCCTCCTAGAATAGACAAGTATTTTTTGGCTCTTGCTCTCTTGGGTTTAATACCGTGGTTTATAACTAAAGACCCTACTATTTCTGTCATAATTGTCGTTTTAATAGATTTGGTTGCTTTTGTTCCAACACTCCACAAAACATATTTTCATTCACAAAGTGAAACTCCAGTATTGTATGGTAGTAATGTATTAAGACATTCTTTGATAATATCAACTCTAGGTGCTTATAATATTGCAACAATGTTGCACTCAATTTCAATGATAATTACAAATTCAATTATGGTGATTTTCATGAAAACTCGTAAATATAAAAAAGTTGATGCTTAAATATATTAGTGATGAAATTAACCATGAATCTCTCCCCATTGCAATTTAATCCATAATCCTTTACCATTTAGGTATTATTACTATACGCCTTATTTAAAAAATATATGCCTAAAGCAAATTCAGCGTTTATGAAGCCGATGACTATCAGTGCAGATCTAGCAGCCGTGGTTGGTAAAGGTCCAATGCCTCGTTCTGATGTTGTCAAAAATATATGGGTTTACATTAAAAAGAATGATCTTCAAGATCCAAAGAACAAGCGTAACATCATTGCTGATGCGAATCTACTAAAAGTATTCGGTGGCAAGAAGTCTGTTAGTATGTTCGAAATGGCAAAGCTTCTCTCTGTTCATCTTTCTTAACTATTTAAATAATTATATGAATATACGAATTTTTGACAAAGAACTCATTCATTTCTTCAGAAGAGTTTCTATGCCATTGGCTCGAATAGGTTTATTTGTTATTTTCTTTTGGTTTGGACTGTTAAAGGTTATAGGTTTATCACCAGCGACTGCACTAGTGCAAGATTTGTTTGTAAATACCATACCTTTTATGCCATTTCCAACATTTCTAATTCTATTTGGACTGTTTGAAATGTTAATTGGAGTTTTGTTTTTAATTAGTGGGTTGGAGCGTTTAGCAATTCCGCTATTATTCATCCACATGATTACAACTCTCATGCCTTTAGTGTTAATACCACAGGAGACATGGAGTGCAATGTTTGTCCCGACACTAGAAGGGCAGTACATTATCAAAAATCTTGCTCTTATTGCCACAGCCGTAGGTATTGCATCACATTTGCATCCACTACCAAGGAGATAATAGGAAATTTTATACAAAAATACACAATACGAGAGTATTGTGTATTTTTATGTGCCAACTTGAGTCATTTTAAGGTATTTGTTTACAAAAATCTCTAAAAATTAATTTAATTTTTAGAGATTTTGATTTATTGCAATAAATTACCCAAAGATAGTCTATTTCTGACTTACTCTGTAGTATTATTTTTAGGTTCAGTCAACTCTCCACTTCCCACACCTATTTTTTTGTTTCCAAATGTTCTAATCGGACGGTTTTCGTTGTATTCAGTTTTAATTTTTTGGTATACTAATTTTGTAGTTGGTAAGCTATGCAATTAAAATAATTATACACAAGTGCTCGGCCTAAATCTGAGCGTTTATCACGACCATATCTATGGAGACTTACAAAAAAAATTGGGTTAAGTACATCATTGGATTTACTGTTTGTCTTTTGGTTCGTCTTGTACCGTTTCGTGCGCCCAATCTTGAGCCAGTACTCGCTACACAGATGCCATTTGCGAAATCTTTTGGTTACTTATCTGCATTTTCATTTGGATTTCTTAGTATAATTCTTTATGACATTATTACCTCCGAAGTTGGTATCTGGACACTAATCACAGCTACTACTTATGGACTCCTAGGGCTTTGGGCGACGTTGTATTTTAAAAATCGAAAAAATAGTTCATGGAATTATGCCAAGTTTGCTGTAATGGGAACACTTGCCTATGATGCCATTACTGGTTTATCAATTGGTCCTTTATTTTTTCAACAAAGTTTTATGGTAGCACTAATTGGTCAGATTCCTTTTACCATAATTCATCTCATCGGTAATATTAGTTTCGCCTTAGTATTGTCTCCGCTAATTTATAGGCTAGTAAATTCAACTCAAAAATCTGAAAGCAAATCATTTATTAAAATCTTAAACACAAAACAAGCATGAAAAAATCTCTAAACAAAAAAAAGTACTCCGCTCTCGATAAAATACAAAAACGCGATGGTATGGTAGTTCCTTTTGATGAGAAGCACATCACTCGTGCAATCTTGCGAGCAATGCAATCAGTGAAAGAAGGGGATGAAGATCAGGCTTCAGGGATGATGTCTAAAGTTCTGGATGCTTTAGTTACTTTGAAGAAGGAGCAACAGGCTAAAGTTTTTATTCCCCATGTTGAAGTTATACAAGATGTAGTTGAGAACGAGTTGATTGCTTCAGGTTTTACCTCTACTGCAAAAGCCTATATTTTATACCGTAAAGAGCGCTCACTGGTTCGTGAGAAGGCTGGTTATGTTCCAGAGCAAATTAAAGAACTTTTCTCTGAAAGTAAGAAATACTTCCGAAACCCATTAGCTGAAGTGGTCTATTATCGTACTTATGCAAAGTGGATACCAGAACAAGACCGTCGTGAGACTTGGATTGAAACTATCGATAGATATGTGAATTTCATGCGTGATAATATCAACGGTAAATTAACTGATAGTGAGTACAAAGAAATCCGTGAATCAATTCTAAGTCAAGAAGCACTACCATCAATGCGTTTGATGCAATTTGCTGGTAAGGCGGCTCGTCGTACAAATGTTTGTGCATACAACTGTTCATTTATTGCACCACGATGTTTCCAAGATTTCGCTGAAGTAATGTATATCTCAATGTGTGGTACTGGTGTGGGTTGGTCTGTTGAAAGTGAAAACATTCAAGCTCTTCCACAAATCCAAAAACAAACTGGAAAAACTCTACCGACTTATGTAATAGCCGACAGTAAAGAAGGTTGGGCTGATGCTTTTGCCTTTGGTATGAAAACAAAAACAATGGGTGGTAAAAGTTCAGGGCCTGCACCATTGCAATCTCTTCTTGAATTTACAAGAGAAAGAATTATTCGTCGTGAAGGACGACGTCTTGCGAACATAGATGCACATGATATTCTCTGCAAGATTGGTGAATGTGTTGTAGCCGGAGGAGTACGCCGTAGTGCAATGATATCTTTGTCTGACTTAGATGATGATTCTATTCGTGATTCAAAGAAGGGACAATTTTATACTTCAGAAGGTCAAAGAATGCTTGCCAACAACTCAGCTGTTTATTTGACGAAACCTAGTTCTGTAGAGTTTATGGACGAATGGATTGCTTTGATGAAAAGTGGCAGTGGAGAACGCGGAATCTTTAATCGTGGAAGTCTTGCAAGTACACTACCAAAGCGCCGATTAGACCAATTCAAAGGCGGTATATATCCATCATGGGGAACAAATCCATGTGGAGAAATCATTCTACAATCAAAACAGTTCTGTAACTTATCTGAAGTTGTGGCTCGAGCTGAAGACACAGAAGAGACACTAATGAAGAAGATTCGTGTTGCTACAATCTTGGGTACTTATCAATCAACCCTTACATATTTCCCATATCTTTCAAAAGAATGGAAGAAGAATTGTGACAAAGAGAGACTTCTCGGTGTTTCTATTACTGGACAATGGGATTGCGCACTAGTTCGTGACCCAGAAGTTCTAGAAAGATTAAAGAATGAAGCAATTCGAGTTAATAAAAAATACGCAGCAAGATTTGGTGTTAGTCAGTCTACTTGTGTGACTTGTGTTAAACCATCAGGTAATACTTCACAAACTGTGGATTGTTCTTCTGGAATGCACGCTCGACATGCTCCGTACTATATCCGTCGTATTCGTATTTCGGCAACTGATGCTTTGTTTAAAATGCTCAAAGACCAAGGAGTACCTTATTATCCAGAAGTTGGTCAAACAATGGAAAGTGCAAGTACTTATGTTTTGGAATTCCCAGTCAAAGCTCCAAAAGGTGCTATATGTAAAGATGATATAGATGCTCTTATGCAATTGGAACACTGGAAAGTTGTAAAGCAAAATTATACTGAACACAATCCTTCTGTGACTATTTCTGTTGGTGATGACGAATGGCTATCTGTTGCTAGTTGGATTTATGAGAACTGGGATTTAGTTGGAGGGTTGTCATTCTTGCCACGCTCAAATCATGTCTATCAACTTGCCCCATACGAAGCTATTACAAAAGAGAAATACGAAGAGATGAGAGACAGACTTGGTGATATTGATTTCTCAAAAATTGTGACTTATGAGAGAGAAGATGAAACAGAAGTAAAGCGTGAGCTTGCATGTGTTTCAGGTATCTGCGAAATATAAAATATGTTATACACTCGAAAAGGAGATGCTGGCACAACCAAAACTTTTGGTTGTGATCAGCGTATCTCAAAAAGTTCAACTATTGCTGAAGCATTAGGTTCACTTGATGAGATTAATTCATTTTTAGGTTTGGTGAAAATTAAAGCCCTAGGTGTTTCTTTTGTAATAAACGAAAAGACGATTGTTCTATCTGTTGCAATCAACCGTATTCAACAAGACTTGTTTATAATCCAAGCTCAGTTAGCCGGTGCAGATAAAATTATTGCTCATGAAAAAGTGGAATGGCTAGAAGAAATGATAGACGGTATAGAGAAAATTTTGCCACCTATTAAAACATTTTTTGTGTCTGGTGGTGTTGAACTTGCCGCTTTGTCTGATATTGCTCGAACTATTGCACGACGCGCTGAACGACGAGTTGTCGGCGTGGTAGAAGAATTGAAACAAACTAAGGATAACACAGAGGTTAAACAAACTATAGACAAAGAGACTTTAGTGTACTTGAATCGATTGTCTAGTGTTTTATACGCATTTGCACGCTTTGCCAATCATAATGGTGGGATTGTTGAAGAATCACCGAGGTATGATTAGTATAAACTTGCGAGATTTTTCACAAAGAGTATAGTTAAAGAGTGTCCAACAATTAAATAATTCTTATTTAGGGAAGTGAGGTGTAAATCCTCCACAGTGCCGCTACGGTAATTCTAATGAAAGTTAGAAAAGTCCGAATACTAAACAAGAAGTGCGTCCCGAGCAGGAATTATGAATGCAGTAGCATTTTTAAGTAACCCTCTTCGGAAGGGTTTTTTTCTTTTTCATGAATAGATTTACACATAAAAAATATTATATTGTTTTAATGCTTTTATTTCTGAGTATTATTTTTAGTCTTTTTATTTTTAAACCGCAAAATAAAGATACAAATACTCCAGTTGCTCCATCAGTAGAAATTCAAAGCATTATTCCACAAACTAAACAGTCAATACAGCAAAAGATTGTTGAAAATATTGCACTTCAAATTATTATTGGTGATACAAAATTAAATTTATCTTCACCACCTAACACATCGCTTTATGATATCTTGGTTGTTGCCAGACAAAATGGTGAAATCTTTTTTGAAGGTAAAAATTATACTGGTCTTGGGTTTTTTGTAGAGAAGATTGGTAGTCTAACGAATGGTAATGGCAAGAATCTGATGTATGACGTAAATGGTAAAGAAGCAGGAGTTGGCGTAATGGATTATAAGATTAAAGATGGTGACATCGTTGAGTGGAAATTAAAATAAATTATATGAAAAAAACAATTATATTTACAGCATTTACTATTTTATTGGCTTTGTTCACAACTGCCAATGTTTA
>JAIOQC010000023.1 GCA_021413565.1 Candidatus Nomurabacteria bacterium | reverse complement strand
AAACACTCCTAGGAGTGTTTTTTATTTAAAAGTATTTACTGCCATAACTTCACTCCATTTGTCTTAAACATAATTTCTCCTTTTTCATAAGTACCAAAAACTGCAATACCTAAATCCGACAGTCTTTGAATTACATCTTTGTGCGGGTGACCATAACGATTGTTTAACCCCGCTGAAACAATAGCAATCTCAGGTTTTACTTTTTCTAACCACAACAAACTTGAAGATGTATGTGACCCATGATGTCCCAATTTAAGAACTTGCGAATGAAGTGTCTGAGGATTCTCATTGTATGCAATGAGTAATTCAGTATATTTCGTAGCATCCCCCATTAACATAAATGAAGATGTTCCATAAACGAGTTTGCCCACCACGGAACCATCATTACGTTCCCAAGTAGAAACGTCTCTGTCTGGAAACAGAATATCAAAATAAATATTCTGTTTATTATCAAGCACTAATCGCATTCCCTTGCGAGCGAATTTCTTTTGTATTTTATTTTGAGCAATTAATTGACTCAATGTTCTATAAGTTACTGTATCTGAATGCGTCCCTGATTCTAAAATCATATCCACCTTATAATTCTGTAAAATATCCACTACTCCACCCATATGATCTGTATCAGGATTTGTAATAATAACAACATCAATAGATTTATCACCAAATGGCATTACCTTTGAGAGTTTTGATAAACAATGTAAATTGACTCCCCCGGCCCCACATCAAGAAAAACAACTTTTAAATTATACCTCTGATTCTCTTGTGCGTAAACAAAACACCAAATAACAATTGCTGAAAAATACAGTAATAAAATGAATATGGTGGGTGCATATTTCTTTAAATATTCCATGGTACAATATACATATTACCACTAACGACATATAATAATATGGAAATATTCACACCAAAAACATTTGTAATCCCTGAACTTACTGGAATTGGAGCAAAAAACATTGAAGAACATCTGAAGTTATACAAAGGCTATGTAACAAATGCCAATCTAATTTTAGAAAAAATAAACACTCTATCTGAAGATGCAGAAAATAATGCTTATATAATTGCAGAACTTCGACGACGATTTCCATTTGAATTTGATGGTATGCGTAACCATGAATACTATTTCTCTCAATTTGAAGGCGAGCATACACCAGTAAGTGACAGTAAGTTGAAAGAAAAAATTGCACAAACTTGGGGTAGTTTTGATTCATGGCTCGAGCAATTCAAGGCAATTGCAATGACTCGTGGAATTGGCTGGGCTGTATTATATTACGATGACAAAACAGACAAACTACTACAAACATGGGTTGATGAGCAACATCTCGGGCAACTAATTGGACTCAAGCCTATACTCGCACTTGATATGTGGGAACATGCATATGTCTATGACTATCCAACATCTGAAAAGAAAAAATATGTTGAAGCATTCTTTGCGAATATCAACTGGAAAGTTGTAGAAGATAGATTTTAATGTAAAAAAGTCCTAGTGTATTATGCACTAGGACTTTTTTTTATTTTTAAAACAAAAACCCAATAAAACAAAAACATATAAAGAACAATTGTAAAAATTAGAGGAAATGATTTTATGGTCACAGAGGCAAAAGGTAGTATTGCAAATAGATGAATAGTTTTAAGAATATAAGTTAGTGGAACATAAGCCAAATAACCAAATGGTAAAGCAATAGAAGGACTCAAAAATACCAATAATCCTGCAATAAAAGATAGGAGCATAGCTATGGGTATAAATACCAAAATCAAAACATTTGCAGGAAATGCTACAAAAGAAAAAACACCCGTTGTATACAGAAGTAATGGTAATACTGCAATCTGAGCAGCAATTGTTGTTGCAGAAATCTCCCTTAAACCAAAACGAGAGGGCATCCACATCACCCATTTGATAACCTTAGGTGTAATGAAAAGAATACCAAAAGTAGCCAGGAAAGAGAGTTGAAAAGAAATATCAAAAATCACTCGAAGGTCAAAAGCAATCATTAGAAGTCCTGCAATAATTAATGCACGGGAAGCATTGTATGTTCGACCAGACATTCTTCCCAAAAGAGCAATAACAGCCATAACACCTGCACGCACCGAAGATGCACCTGCACCTGACATTAAAACAAAAAGGATAATTATAATCACTCCTAAAATAGAAGAAGAAGCAAGTCCAAAAAAAGAACTCGCAATATACATAATTGCTTTGGCAACAATAGATATATTGTAACCAGACAAAGCAACAATGTGTATTGTACCTGTAGTAATAAACTCTTCTTTAGTTTCATTATCAAATCCCCTTCTTGCACCAAGAAGCAATCCATCAGCCAAGTCGCTTTCGGGTGCTGGAATTACATATTGAATATTTTTTATAAAACTACTGTTTAATTTAAATAAATATTTTTTAATAAAAGAACCATGATTGTGTGACAGAACTTCAATTTCTGCATACGGTATCAAAAAGTAAATATCTCTATGCGCTAAATACTCCACATAATCAA
>JAIOQC010000059.1 GCA_021413565.1 Candidatus Nomurabacteria bacterium | reverse complement strand
TTTTTTATTTAATGATTCCAGCTTTTTTCAATACTGCGTAAGCACCGTGCTTATTGATAGTTTTGATTGCTTGAGTCGAGATAGTAAGAGGGAAGTATTTTTTCAATTCAGGGACATAAATACGCTTCTTTTGAAGATTTGGATACTTACGAACCATACCAGTTGGGTTGAATTTAGTAGCACGAACTACGTTGGAGTAGCCACCAGCCATTATTGAGCCCTTTTTAGTTATTGCGCAGACTTTTGCCATATGTGGAGTTATGCTATCATATACAGTATATATATGCAACCTGTTGATTCCATCTTCTATGTATTAATACTCATTATGTCTATAGTTGTCCATGAATTTGCTCATGGTTACGCTGCTTATCTTCTTGGCGATAATACCGCTCGTTTGCAAGGCCGATTAACTTTAAATCCATTAAAGCACTTAGATCCTTTCGGCTCAGTGATATTGCCGGGGCTCCTTGTTTTAATGAATGCTGGTTTTGTATTTGGTTGGGCTAGACCTGTTCCATACAATCCTAATAATTTAAGAAACTATAAAACTGGAACTATGATTGTCTCTATTGCAGGTATCTTTGCAAACTTAGTACTAGTAATTATTTTTGGATTATTGTTTAGATACGCTTCAGTATTAGGATTGCCTGTGTTTATTGCAGATGCAGTGCTCGTACATCCTTTTTATAAAATTGCAGGAATGATAGTAATGACCAATTTGATGTTGGCTATATTTAATCTCATGCCAGTTCCTCCTCTTGATGGTTCAAAAGTATTGTTTGCATTATTGCCTGCGAGACTTCGTCATGTTGAGAACTTCCTAGAGAAGTGGGGGATATTTGTTTTCATACTTTTTGTATTTTTCCTAGGTGGTGTAGTTTTCTCAATTGTTTCTATGCTGTTTCCATTAGTAATAGGATATGACTTATTACCATTTTGGAGTCTTTTTCAAGTGTAATTATAATTTTTTAGTGTATAATTAATTAATAGTTATGAGATTTTCATTTCAATCTTTTTTTAAATATATTTTCTTGCTAATTTTAGTAGGCGGTGCTTTTCAAGTTGATGCTAGTATTATTTCTGGTTCAATTAATTCTTCGAACTATACAGCACAAATTTGCGAAAACACACTCTGTACTGTTACAGACTCTTCTACTGTTAATTTTGGTAATTTTACAACACAATCGGCTTATGATGTGGTTGTGAACGATACATCACTCCGAGGTTATATTTGGGGTGAGGGTTTTGGCTGGGCAGTTCTTAACTGCTCAGACACTGTTAGTGGCTGTAGTGCGACTAATGGTAACTTTAAAGTTGCAAATGATTACAATGGTACGCTTTCTGGTTATGCATGGGGAGATAGTGTTGGTTGGATTAATTTTGGACCGTTTAGTAATTCTGCAACAAGTCAGATTTCTATAGATACCCAAGGACGTTTTAACGGTTATGCTTGGACACAAAATTTTGGTTGGATGAAGTTTGATTGTTCAAATTCAAGTTACTGTGTGCAAACTGACTGGCGACCAAGAAATTCTCGCCCACAATGTAGTGACGGTGTAGATAATGATAGCGATGGCAACACAGATAGTAATGATTCTGGTTGTCATACTGATGGCAATGTAAATAATTCAGGTTCGTACGACCCAACAGATACTAGTGAAATGACTCAGTCTGGAAATATAGTTGCGTATCCACCTATAGTTTTAAATACACAACCCACTACTCCTGTTTTTAATCCAATATCACCAACATACCCAATACCACTAGAACCAGCCTATCCAATCATATATCCATCTACCCCTTCAACTACAAAACCTACTCCAACGAATCCGGGTACTCAGCCGTCAACACCACCGACAAATAATGATGGCACTGATGGTGTAAATCCATTTACACCTATTTCAGAATCAATATCAACTGTTGAGAATAAATACCTCAAGCCATTTTTCAATTCTATGATTTCTTATTTGTATCAAATACCAGATAGTAAGAATCAAGTTTCTGAATCTACTTCAACCGAAGTTAAAAAACCAACTACATCAAGTAAATCAAAAATTTCTATAGCAGATATTAGTAAGAAAATAGAAAATACAGCCCATTTAATCGTAGATGAAGCAATAAAGATAAGTCAAAAATTAACTACTTTGTTTAATAAGGTTGTAAGTTTCCTTAGGTCTATTTTTTAGGTCTTTCTGGTCGAAGGTTCACGGATTTTTGCTGCGTCTTAGTGTCAACCTAATACAGACTTGCAATTCTGCTAGCATTATAGTAAAGTATCTGGACTAGTCGTTTCGACTATTTTTGTTTTTGAGCAATACAATTATGCCTACAATCAATCAATTGGTTCGAAAGAGCCGTAAAATAGTTAAAAGAAAATCTAAAGCTGTTGCCTTGGCGCGCGGTTTTAACTCAATTAAAAACAAACCGGTGTTCTACCCGGCTCCTTTCAAGCGTGGTGTTTGTACAAAAGTTTCAACTACTACTCCAAAGAAGCCTAACTCAGCACTCCGAAAGATTGCTCGTGTCAGACTTACTAACGGCATGGAAGTTACAGCTTATATTCCAGGTGAAGGACACAACCTACAAGAACACTCAGTGGTGATGATTCGTGGTGGTCGTGTAAAGGACCTTATCGGTGTACGATACCACATTGTTCGTGGACGATTGGATGCGACTGGTGTTGATAAACGCCGAACATCTCGAAGTCTATATGGAGCAAAGACTCCAAAGAAAGATGGAGCAAAAAAATAATCTAAAAATATTATGCGAAGAAAAATAAAAAATCGAAATATCGTAGAAGCTGACATTGTTTATAACTCTCAAAAACTTGGGAAGTTTATTAACAATATCATGCAACACGGCAAGAAGGAGACTGCTCGTAAGGCTGTGTATCTATGTTTTGATATTATTAAAGAAAAAACTGGTAACCCGAATCCACTTGAAGTATTTGATACTGCTATCAAGAATGCAGGTCCTATGGTAGAAGTTCGCTCACGACGTATTGGTGGTGCAAACTATCAAGTCCCTCGAGAAGTTCGACCAGAACGACGCACAGCTTTAGCAATGAGATGGATTATCTCTGCTGCTCGAAGTAAGAAAGGTGCTCCTATTCATCAGAAGCTTGCAGAAGAATTGATACTGGCTTCAAAGAACGAAGGTATTGCTGTAAAGAAGCGTGATGATACTCATAAGATGGCAGAATCAAACAAAGCATTTGCCCATTTTGCTTGGTAATAAAATATAAACTCCGAAAGGAGTTTTATTTTTTATCAGTGCAAAATGGAGCATGCAGGTCTTCATTTTATGAAATAAAATGGTAGAGTCGTAGTCCCTCATTTTGCTTGGTAACAAAAGATAAACTCCGAAAGGAGTTTTCTTTTTTTTGTTTGCAAAATTAGCCTATTTGTTGTATATTCTATTTATACAAGGCCTTACGAGGTTTTTATTTTTTATTAATTAGATTATATATATGGAAAGAGATTACCCCTTAGAGAAAGTTAGAAATTTTGGAATTATCGCCCACATTGATGCGGGTAAGACTACAACATCAGAGCGTGTTTTGTATTACACTGGTGTGTCTCACAAAATCGGTGAAGTTCACAATGGTGAAGCAACAACCGACTGGATGGAGCAAGAAAAAGAACGCGGTATTACTATTACATCTGCGGCTGTTACTTGTTTCTGGAATCCAACCTATGCTCCAACAGATAAGAGCAAGAAGGTTCGTTTTAATATTATCGATACCCCAGGACACATCGACTTTACTGTTGAAGTAAAGCGTTCACTTCGTGTGCTCGATGGTGCTGTCGTTGTCTTTGATGGTGTTGCAGGTGTAGAACCTCAATCAGAAACTAACTGGCGTTATGCTGATGAAGCAATGGTTCCTCGTATTTGTTTTATTAACAAACTCGACCGTACTGGTGCGTCATTTGAACATTCATACAAAACTATTCTTGACCGCCTAAACAAGAATGCTGTTCGCATGCAACTTCCTATTGGTCTTGAAGAAAAGCACGAAGGAGTTATTGATCTCATGAGAATGAAGGCTATCTATTTCGAGGGGGAAATGGGTATTAAACTTGTTGAAAAAGAAATTCCTGAAGATATGAAAGCTGATGCTGAAAAATATCACGCAGAACTTATTGAAAAAATAGTTGAGCAAGATGATGTTATCATGAACGAATACTTTGAAGGTAAAGTTCCTGAATTAGCTGTTCTTAAATCACTTCTTCGTAAGGCTGTGATTGCTAACAAAATTTTCCCAGTTTTTGCTGGTAGTGCTTTGAAAAACAAAGGTGTTCAATTGGTTCTCGATGCTGTTGTTGACTACCTACCAAGTCCTCTTGATATTCCTGCAATTCAAGGAATCAATCCAGCAAATGATGAAGTTATAGATCGTCCTGCATCAGACACAGAGCCATTTTCAGCACTTGCTTTCAAGGTGGCAACTGACCCATTCGTAGGACAGATTATATTCTTCCGAGTTTACTCAGGTACTCTTTCTGCTGGAAGTTATGTTTACAATCCTCGTACTGGCAACAAAGAGCGTATTGGACGAATCTTGCGTATGCATGCTAATGAACGTGAAGAAGTAAAGAAAGTTTTCGCTGGTGAAATTGCAGCAGCAGTTGGACTCAAAGATACAATCACTTCTGATACACTTTGTGACGAAAATGCTCCAATCGAACTTTACCGTATTGTTTTCCCAGAACCAGTTATCTCTTTGCGTGTTGAACCAAAGACAAAAGCTGACCAAGAAAAAATGGGTATGGCACTCTCAAGACTCGCCCAAGAAGACCCAACTTTCCGTGTAACTACTGATCCTGAAACCAACGAAACTATTATTGCTGGAATGGGAGAATTGCACTTGGAAATTATTGTTGATCGTATGAAGCGTGAATTTACTGTTGAGACTAATGTTGGTAAGCCACAAGTTGCATATCGAGAAACAATTACAGGTGAAGCACAAGTAGAAGGTAAGTACATCAAACAGTCTGGAGGTCGTGGTAACTATGGTCACGTTAAAATCAAGATTAAACCAATGGACTTGTCTATTGATGCTGATGATTTACCAAAGAACATCAAGCGTGAAAAAGGATTTGAATTTATTAACACACTCAAAGGGGGAGCTATTCCACAAGAATATATTCCTGCTTGTGAAAAAGGATTCAAAGAAGGTCTTGATCGTGGAGTTCTCGCTGGTTTCAAACTTGAAAATGTTTCCGTTGAACTTTATGACGGTTCTTATCACGATGTGGACTCAAACGAAATGGCTTTCAAGATTGCCGCTTCAATGGCAGTTCAAGATGCTTGTAAAATAGCACGACCAGTTATCCTTGAGCCTATGATGAATGTTGAAGTTGTAACTCCAGAGAAATTCATGGGAGATGTTACAGGTTCACTTTCTTCAAAGCGTGGATTAATTGAAGGTATGGAAGCTCGTGGTATGAATCAAGCTGTAAAGGCAGTCGTTCCACTTTCTGAAATGTTCGGATATATGACAATCCTTCGTTCAATGACAGAAGGTAGAGCTTCTTTCACAATGGAATTTCTACGATATGACATCGTGCCTGTCAACGTAGCGACGACTATTATTGAAGCACGAAAATAATATTCTCACACCACAAAATGCCTGCCCCATAGGAAGCCCTGACGGAAGTCAGGTGAGTATGCTTTCCTGTGGGGTGGCAACTACAATTATTGAAGCTCGAAAATAAATAAAAATAAAACACCTCTGACGCAAGTCAGAGGTGTTTTATTTTTATTAGTAAAACTTATCCCCACTCACACCCCAAAACCCACTACTCCCATAGTGGTTTTTAATATATAATATATATGTATATTAGGATTTTTCCGCCCAAATTAAAGCAGAAGATATACTTTTCACACCAACACCAATGACACCA
>JAIOQC010000022.1 GCA_021413565.1 Candidatus Nomurabacteria bacterium | reverse complement strand
AATACTCAAGCAACTGCTGTTCTTCCGGGTGGTGCAAGTATTGTAGAATTTACTGTTGATGTACCTGGTAAATACTTACTCGTAGATCATGCACTTGCACGAATGAACAAAGGTGCATGGGCTGTGCTTGAGGTTACAGGAGATGAAAATCCAAGTATTTTTAAGGAAATTAAAAGTAATACGAATATGTCTGAATCAACGAAGACTCATTAATTATTTGCAAAGAAGAGCGATTAATTTCGCTCTTCTTTTGTGCAACATGTATCTTTATGTGTCGAACTTAGCACATAACTAAACGGGTCATCAGAACTGATAGTTTATTTTTGCGGAGGGTGAGGGATTTGAACCCTCGAAGGCTATAACACCTTACACGCTTTCCAAGCGTGCGCACTAGACCGCTATGCGAACCCTCCTTGTGTATATAACTTTATAACACAAAACCTGCCAAAAGGCAGGTTTTGTGTTATGTGAAAAATTAATAATATTTCACAATTGGAAAGAACATCTGTATCTATCTTACCATTTTAAAAACTTTTTGTAATTACATTGTACGGAGAATCTTGATACGATCTTCTGCGCTTGGGTGCGTAGCAAAAAGTCCTCGAACTTTTTTACCCAAACTTGAACCTTTTGGGTCAGCAATATACAAGTGAGCAATTGCTTTTGATTGTTTTTTCATAGGCATAGATGCTTGACTGATTTTTTCTAATGCAGATGCAAGACCTTCAGGATAACGAGTCAATAATGCACCAGATGCATCCGCGAGAAATTCACGCTTACGAGAAATAGCCAATTGAATCAACATGGCAAATATAGGTGCAAGAATTGAAAGCACTATTCCTATAATCATCAAAACCCCTGCACCCTTGTTATCATCATCACGATGACCACCAAAAATCATACTACGCATAAAGAAATCAGCGAGTATTGATATGAAACCAACAAGCACAACTACAACAGTTGAGAGCAACATATCACGATTACCAATATGTGCTAATTCGTGAGCAATTACACCTTCGAGTTCATTCTTGTCTAGAATTGCCAATAACCCTGTAGTTACAGCAACAACAGCGTGATTCTTGTCACGACCTGTTGCAAAAGCATTTGGAGCAGAATCATCCACAACATAAACTTTTGGCATTGGTAATCCAGCAGTGATAGCTAGATTCTCGACAGTTGTATACAAATCAAAGAATTGTTGTCTATCTGCTTGTTGCGCACCAGCAATACTCAAGACAATTTTATCAGAATACCAATATGACATAACATTCATTGCAATACTAAATATCACAAAGAAAACCAAGATTGATGGGTTCTGGTAATACACACTAAAGAACCAGCCAATACCAATGACCAATGCAAAAAACATTGTCATAAGTAGCCATGTCTTTGTGACATTATTTGATTGGTGAGTATAAAGTGTTGCCATTATAATTTAGAATTTAACTTCAACTGTATTTTTCTCTATACTACCCTCTTCGAGTTGATAGAATTCCATTTGTGAGAAGTTGAACATTGATGCAATTAAATTTCCTGGAAAAGCCTGAATACCAGTATTTAATTCACGAACATTACCATTGTAAAATCGACGAGATGCTTGAATCTTGTTTTCTGTATCTGAAAGTTCTCTTTGTAGTTCCAAGAAGTTTACATTTGCTTCTGTTGTAGCATGTTCACCAATTGTTTTCGCCCCCATCGCAGCAGCACGAGCTTCTGTGACCTTCTCAAAAGCACTTGATTCGTGAGTAGCATAACCTTTTACAGTATTGACGAGATTTGGTATCAAATCATAACGACGCTTCAATTGAACATCAATATCTGCCCATGCTTCTTGCGCACGGTTACGAAGTGTAATAAATGAGTTATAACCAAAAACCAACCATAGAACTAAAACAGCGATAATGCCTAAAATAATGTATAAAATCATAAAATATAAGGTTAAATAACTAATAACTTCAATAGTATATCAAAAAATTATGTGCAACGCCACGAAATAGTAGTACTTAGAAAATACTCTAAAATAAGTTGAAAACATAAAAAAGCCGGCAGGTCTTACCTGCCGACTTTTTTATGTTTTATAAGTATTTCTTATTGTTTATTTTGCAAATCATCCACCATAACCAAAAGTGGTGATGCAAGGAAGATTGATGAATATGTTCCAAAAAACATTCCAGCAGTCAACATTATTGCAAAGACTCTTGTACTTTCAGGACCAAACACTGCCAATGAAATCAATACAACAATTACTGTAAATGAAGTTGCAATTGAACGAGTGTAAACTTGGTCAAGACTCTTACCAACTGTTTCTTCAAAATTCTTAAAATGACCTACACGAATATTTTCACGAATACGGTCAAAGACAACAATTGTATCAGAAACAGACAAGCCCAAGATAGTTAGTACTGCAACCACAAAGAGTGTATCAACTTCTGCTCCATAGAAATGTGAAAGTAATGCAAAGATTCCAACAGATATAAGAATATCGTGAATCAATGAACCAAACTTCTGCTCCATAGAAATGTGAAAGTAATGCAAAGATTCCAACGGATATCAAGATATCGTGAATCAATGAGCCAATAGCAATCAAACCATACTTCCAAGATGAAACTGGTTTGGAAACTTTACGGAATGAGTAAGCGAGGAAAAAGATTATACCAAAAGCAACAAATACAAATGATATGATTGATTTACGAACAAGTTCCGCCCCAACAGATGGACCAATAGATGTAAAACTCTTTTCCTTTGCACTTGAGCCTAAAACTTTTAATACTTCTGCGCGCTCAGTTTCATTAATAGCACGAGTTTTAATACTGTAACTATCTGTACCAGTTGGTTGAATTAGCATTTCACCTAAACCAAGTGGTGATAATTGTTCCTCGATAACACTTTGTTCTGGACGAGCATCAGTATATTGAACCTGAGTAAGTGAACCTCCCTTGAAATCAATACCGAGTTTCAAGCCGAAGTAACCAATTGATACAAGAGACAAACCTACTAAGACCGCTGAAATAATAACAAATATTTTTTTGTGTTTA
>JAIOQC010000021.1 GCA_021413565.1 Candidatus Nomurabacteria bacterium | reverse complement strand
AGGTAATACATCTGGCAAAAGAATGTGTATTTTGTCTGTGAAGTTTATTAATCGTGAGGCAGAACAGGCATTACTTAAAATGATTGAAGAACCAGCGCTAGATACTCACTTCTTCTTGGTTGTACCAAATAGAAATAATCTATTAGATACTATTCGTTCACGCACACATACTATTCGTATATCGCAAGACTCTGTGTCAAAATTTGGTCAAGAATTCTTGGCTTTGCAGGTTAAAGATAGGCTTGAAATGGTGGCGAAATTAATGGAAGCCCACAAGGATGACGAAGATTCAGGAGGGCGTCGGTATGAAGCTACAAATCTACTCAATGCTATTGAAAAAGTTATTTATGAAAAATTGAAGAATAATAAGAATGATGAATCGGTGCAATTTGCACTTGGAGAAATAGAAAAAGGCAGAACCTATTTGAGTACACCAGGAGCATCAGTTAAAATGATATTGGAACACATAGCACTTGTGATATAATAGTTTAATAAAATGAATATAAACTTCATAAATTATATTCTAAAAAAAGTCCTCGCCCGCCTGCCAATGACTGGCACTGTCGGGCAGGGATGAGGGAGGATGAGTTGCTAGACATTTTTTTATAAAATAATTTATTTCGTTTAATATATTTAATACATATGGCATACAATACAACAAATTTTAAAAATGAATTAAAAAAAGCAGAGGAGTGGCTCTCTCGTGAGTATTCTTCTGTGCATACAGGCCGAGCAACACCAATGATTCTAGACAATATCACTGTTGAAAGTTATGGTGCTCGAATGCCAATTAAAAATATTGCATCAGTGACTGTTGAAGACCCTAAAACTCTTCGTGTAGCACCTTGGGATAAGAATCAAATAAAAGAAATTGAAAATGCAGTTGCTGAAGCCAATTTAGGATTATCTGTTGTATCAGATAGTGATGGCGTGCGTGTTATTTTCCCAATGCTTACTACTGAAAATAGAGAGAAATTGGTTAAAATCTTAAAAGAAAAACTCGAAGATGCTCGTATTACTGTTCGCAAGGGTCGTCAATTAGAAATGGATAATATAATTGATTTGCCTGAAGACGATATGAAAAGAGCAAAAGATGATATACAGAAATGCGTAGATGAATCAAATAATAATCTAGAAGCTATTTTTGCTAAAAAGGAAATAGAAGTAATGAATTAATATATGCACCTATTTATAATTATATTAATTTTCTTAGCGATTTTATTAGTGCTTGTAGTATCTCATGAATTTGGGCATTTTATTATTGCCAAAAAATCAGGCATTCGTGTAGATGAATTTTCTTTTGGCTTTCCACCTAAAATTTTCGGCAAAAAAATTGGTGAGACTACTTATAATTTTAATGCAATACCATTTGGTGGTTACGTAAAAATCTTTGGTGAGAATCCAGACGAAGAATCAATTAGTGGTCCGGATAGTGCGCGTAGTTTTGTAAATAAGCCGAAATATATTCAAGCTGCAGTATTACTTGGTGGTGTAACAATGAACTTTTTGATTGCATGGTTATTGTTGTCTATTGGTTTTATGTCTGGTATGCCAACAGCTGTATCTAATATGCCTGCAAATGCTGTTGTACGAGACCAAGCATTAACTATTACTGCAATTACACCAAATTCTCCTGCTAAAACAGCCGGCTTGCAACCTGGTGACAAAATAGTTCTATTGACTTCAGGTGCAGATGTTACAGAAACACCAACACTTGAAAGTGTAAGTTATTTTGTAAAAAGACATAGTACTGAGCCTATTACTGTTTCTTATATTAGTAGTGGAAAGTTTCAAGAAATAGCGATTACACCAGAACAAAATATTATTAATGGTGGTCCAGGTATTGGTATATCAGCGGAAATTATTGGTAAAGTAAGTCTACCTGTTCATCAAGCAGTCTGGAAAGGTTTACAGTTCTCATTGGATTTATTTAAGCACATGGTAAAAGGTTTTTATGAATTAATTGTTGGTAAAACTGATATTGCTTCTGTCTCTGGAGTGGTAGGTATAGTAGGTGCTGTTGGAGATGCGACTGAATTAGGTTTTATTTATTTATTATATTTTACTGCATTTATTTCAATCAATTTGGCTGTTATTAACTTGGTTCCTTTTCCAGCACTCGATGGGGGGCGACTACTATTTCTTTTGATTGAAGTTGTGAAAGGCTCACGCATTAAGCCACAAGTAGCG
>JAIOQC010000039.1 GCA_021413565.1 Candidatus Nomurabacteria bacterium | reverse complement strand
CCACCACAACCAACCACAGTGATAACTCTACTTGTACCCTTCATAACAGTAATTGTTCGTAATACATTTTCAAGCACGTCAGGTGTATGTGCATAATCCACAATTCCAGTAACACCATTTTCGTTTTTAATATATTGGAATCTACCTTCTACTGGTTCAAGAATTTTTATTTCTTCTCTTACTCTTTCACTATCTTGCCCAAGAGCAATGGCTGTCGCATAAACCGCCAAGGTATTATATAAGTTGAATTCCCCGATGAGTTTAGTTGCAAGTTGCTCATTGAAGTCGGCAGGACTTTTCAGTGAATACAAATATTTTTTTGCTTTGGAATCTTGGAGTACATATTCTCCATTTGCATCATCTTTATTTGAGATAGCAAAAGATGATGCATGAAGCATGTCAAAGAAACCTTTCTTTGCATCACGATAATTCTCAAATTTTTGATGATAATCAAGGTGATCAAGTGTTAGATTTGTAAACACACCACCTGCAAAATGAAGTCCTGCAATTCTCTTTTCTGATACAGCATGCGAAGACACTTCCATAAAACAATACTCACATCCTGCCTCCACCATTTCCGCAAGTAGTTCTTGTAAAACGATTGCATCAGGAGTAGTTCGTTCGGCTTCCACAGACTCATCATTTATTTTATTGACCACAGTTCCAATCATTCCAACTTTGTAACCAAGATTTCTAAATAATTGATGAAGTAGTGTTGTGATAGTCGTCTTACCATTTGTACCAGTCACACCGACGAGTTTCATCTTTTCAGATGGATTATCATAAAAGTTACCAGCGAGTATTCCAAGCGCTTCTTTCGTATCAAGAACTTTGACATAAGTTACACCATCTACAAGATTTTCTAAATCATTCTGATACACAACACATTTCGCACCATTTTTGATAGCATCATTAATAAAAATGTGTCCATCAACAACATTGCCCACAATCGCCACAAAAAGAGCATTCTGCTTTATGTTTTTACTACTTAAAGACAACATCGAAACAGGAATATCAATATTCCCATGAGTTGCTGATATCACTATATTATTAAATAATGCTGGAAGACTTTTCATATTAAATAATTTTTCTCAATTCTAATTCTTTCATAATTATCTCCACAACTTTCTCCGCATTATTTACTTTTGTATCTACAACCAAATCAAAATTTTTATCATTCGAGAAATCTTCAATACCATAATAATTTTTATATCTTTTTGTAATTAAGTCTTCTCTGTGAATAGTCTCATCTCTCACTTTATCTAAATCTTTAATTTCTCTTTGTGCTATGCGAACTGTACGAGTATCAAAATCACAATCAAGTTTAATTTTGAAAGAATCTGGTATGAAGTGCCATGCTAATCTACTATCAAAAATAAAGTTGTCATTATTCTCTCCATATTCTTTAGTCTTATTATCGAGTTCTTTATCATACTTGTCGGTGGTATCTGAAAGTTGTTCAAAATCATTTAGTGACATACCTTCATTCTCGGCCATTGTACGAAAAATTGAACCTGTGGAAATATACTCATATCCGAGTTTTTCTTTAAGAATCTTGCCTGTTGTACTTTTACCAGTACTTCATTAAATGAAAATCCTTGCAATTGAAACATCTTGCGACCCCAAAGGAAAGAGTACTTCCTACGGGGCAGGAAGTGGTGAATTAAATTTTAACTCAAAGAATAATTAATATTATGAAGATACTTGCAATTGAAACATCTTGCGACGATACAGGAATAGCAATACTCGAAGCCAAGAAGAGTGGCAAAAGTCACACATTCAAAACTTTAGCGAATGTTGTCCAATCACAAGACATCCACACGAACTATGGTGGTGTTTTCCCAATGATGGCGAAGCGTGAACACGGCAAGAATATCGTGCCGGTTTTTGAAAAAGCCCTAAAAGATGCGGAACTTTTTCAAGTCGGCAAAAATATGCTAGACTCAAAAAAGAAAAAAGAAATTCAAAAGATACTCTCAAGAGAAAATGACCTCGGTGAAGTTTTCCTCGCACATATTGAAAATATAAAGAAACCAAAAATAGATAAACTTGCAGTTACAGTTGGGCCAGGTCTTGAGCCAGCACTCTGGGTGGGTATTAGTTTTGCAAAAGCATTATCTATTGCTTGGGATATGGATTTAATCCCAGTGAACCATATGGAAGGTCACAAACTATCAATACTTATTCAAAAAGATGGCAAAATACCAGACCTACAATTCCCTGCTATGTCATTGCTCGTATCTGGAGGACATACTGAAATAGTATTAATGAAAGAATTTGGTAAATATAAAATAATAGGTCAAACACGCGATGATGCTTGCGGTGAAGCATTTGATAAAGTTGCTCGCATGCTCGGACTTCCATACCCTGGTGGGCCAGAGATTTCTCGGCTTGCCGAGAAATCTCGTTCTAATTCATCCGTAATTAGTAATTCTAAATTTGTAATTACTTTACCTCGACCGATGATTTACACAAAAGATTTTGATTTCTCATTCTCAGGACTCAAAACTGCTGTATTGTATTTACTTCGTGATTTAGGAAAAATAAATGACGCACAGAGACAAGCCATTGCTTATGAATTCGAAAATGCCACAGTAGAAGTACTCGCCCACAAAACTCTCAAAGCCATAGAAAAATACAAAGCTAAAACTCTCATTATAGGTGGTGGTGTATCGGCCAACAAACATTTACAAAAGACTCTCAAAACAAATATTAAAAAAATATCACCTGAAACTACTGTTTATTTCCCTACAAAAAATCTTTCTACAGACAATGCTTTAATGATTGCAATTGTAGGCTATTTTCAATCTCAAAAAAATAGCCAAAAAAATCCCCGTCGACTTATAGCCAACGGGAATTTAACACTCAACTAAGCATAAGAATTACTAACACCTTTAGTCATTCTTAAGTCATGGGAATGTCTTCCGCAATAAGATGAGAAACGAAAATTTAAAGGCAAAGCATCATGCTTAATCATAGCCATTGTGCTCATTATGCATGAAACTCTGTTCTTAGATAAATTAAGTAGAGTTTCATTTTTATAATGATTAATCCAGCCAATCTTTACATCATCAGACAAATCATTTGAAACTAATTCTTGATAAAGAATATTGTACCTATCTAATATATCTTTTCGTTTATAAGGATATATTTCAATCACACTATACAGAACAGAAATAAGGTCGCCATAAAATTTATATAATTTACCAATACCGGGATAATTTATATAAACATCAATTGCAATATTCTTGAAACTGTAATCTTCTTTAAAGATAGTTTCTTTAAATGGAACAAGTACAGTTCCCACAGGACCAAAATATGCGCCTTTGCTTTTTTCGTAAAAATCATCAGAGGAATATATTTTTTCAATAACAAAACTTTTGATATTTTCTTTTGTTGCAAAAAGATACCCAGAATCCCGAAGATATGAAAAATATTCCATTGCAGAGTAATAAGGTGGCCACATTGTTCCAGATATAGCAACTCCATCAAGACCCAACCACCTCATTAAGAGTATATGTTTAAACATACGGATTTCACTCTTTTTATTCTTAATGAATACATTGTCTATATCCCATCCTACTGTATGTTTATTGATTGGCATATCTTCTCCTGTTTGTTCATCGCGGAAGAACCACCCTGAAGAAATTGGAGAAAAAGTTATTACAGCAGGATTACCCCAAATATTATTGCCATATATTGTCACTGGCTTCGTAAGAATGATTTTTTGAATTTCCATGACTATGATTTTTATGTAAATAAACACTTATATTTAAGTTTGATATTATCATGAAAGAATAAATTCATCAATCTGTCAAAAGGTTTTTATATTATCTCAAAAATGTTATATTTTATATATGCAAGATAGAATGATGGCGAAAGAACCGAATATTGACCCCAAGCTTCTGAGTCCTTATAATCCTACTTCAACTGAAGACCGTATTTATAAACTGTGGGAAGAAAGTGGATTTTTTAATCCAGATATTTGTGTAGAAAAAGGGGTCACAGCCTCAGATGCTGATTACTTTTCTATTGTATTACCTCCTCCAAATGTTACAGGCACACTGCACCTAGGTCACGCTTTTGAAGACACAATGCAAGATGTTCTTGTTCGATATAATCGCATGAAGGGCAAGAAGACTCTATGGATACCAGGGACAGACCACGCGGCTATTGCAACACAGTCAAAAGTGGAAAAAATACTATCCAAAGAAGAAGGTAAAAGAAAGCAAGATTTAGGTCGTGAAGAATTCCTCAAAAGAGTAGACCAATTTGCACAAAATAGTCATGATACTATCGTCTCTCAAATTAAAAAAATGGGGGCTTCTATTGATTGGTCTCGTGAAGCATTTACTTTAGATGAAAAGAGAAATTTTGCTGTACGCACTGCTTTCAAAAAGATGTATGAAGACGGATTAATCTATCGTGGACATCGCGTAGTAAACTGGGACCCAAAAGGTCAAACAGTTATTTCTGACGATGAAATAGTATACGAACCAAGAAAAGCAAAACTATACACATTTAAATATTCAAAAGACTTCCCTATTTCTATATCCACAACTCGTCCTGAAACAAAAGTTGGAGATACAGCTGTAGCAGTGAACCCAGATGATGCTCGATACAAAGATTATATTGGTAAGACATATGAAATAAAAGATTTCTGTGGAGTCTCATTATCTATAAAAATTATTGCTGATTACAATGTAGACAAAGATTTTGGAACAGGAGCTCTTGGGGTCACACCCGCTCACTCTCAAGTAGACTACGAAATGGCTATAAAGAACAATCTACCTTCCGTTACTGTTATTAATGAATATGCACAAATAATTATTGGTGGTGAAAATTTGCTTGGCAAAAAGACAACTGAGGCTCGTGAAGTAGTAGCGCAATGGTTGCGTGATGAGAACCTAATGGAAAGTGAGGTAGAAATAGATCAGAATGTTTCTACAGCAGAACGCACTGGTGCAATTATTGAACCACTACCCAAATTACAATGGTTCATAAATGTAAACAAACCAATCGCAAGTCGTGACAATAAAACTCTCAAAGAACTGATGCTTGAACCTGTTGCAAGTGGCAAAATAAAAGTGATGCCTGACAGATTTGAGAAAATCTATTCTCACTGGATTGAGAATCTTCGTGATTGGTGTATATCCCGTCAAATCTGGTATGGTCACCGTATACCTGTGTGGTATAGGGGTGAAGAAATTTATTGTGGAATGGAAGCACCAGAGGGCGATGGCTGGGAACAAGACACAGATAGTCTGGATACTTGGTTCTCTTCTGGATTGTGGACTTTCTCAACTCTCGGTTGGCCAGACTTAGAATCTGCTGATTTAAAGAATTATCATCCAACAACTATTGTTATGCCAGGATATGAAATCTTGCCATTTTGGGTTGCTCGCATGGTTCTTATGTCTCAATATTTGCTAGGAGATATACCATTTCATACAGTTTATTTCCATGGTATTGTGCGAGACAGCAAAGGACAGAAATTTAGTAAATCTGCAAACAACGGCATTGACCCAATTGATGTTATTAATGAATACGGAACAGATGCATTGCGTATGGCATTAGTGGTTGGTGTTGGTCCAGGCAACGATACAAAGTTTGATATGCAAAAAGTAAAAGCTTACAAACACTTTGCAAATAAAATCTGGAACATTGCACGCTTTACATTGTCTAATGCAGAAGGTATCACATACAATCCAAACTTCACAGAATATACAGACAGTGAAAAAGAATTAATTAAAGAGCGTGATGATTTAATCTCTGAAATAACAAGAGAAATGAACGAATACAAATTCTATTTAGTAGGAGAGAAACTATATGCTTATACTTGGTCACGCTTAGCGGATGTATTAATTGAAGAAAGTAAAAGTATCCTAAGTGGTACTGATGAAAAAGCAAAGTTGGCTCGTGTGCAATTCCTACTTGGCACATTAGTTCAAATCACAACAGTTTTGCATCCATTTATGCCCTTCATAACAGAAGAACTTTGGTCTATATTGCCTACAGAAAATAAACAATTATTAATGGTAACTAAGTGGCCTAAATAAAATTCATTATGGAATTACTAAAGGATCCATTAACACTCATGTATGCCATACTCGGTGGTGGCATTCCAGCTATTTTCTGGTTATGGTTCTGGCTTCGGCAAGAAGACGATGAGAACAAAGAACCTAGAGGATTAATTGCTCTTTCTTTTATTTTTGGAATCTTTCTTGTTATATTTGCAATCTGGCTTGAGAGATACTCTATTAACTTTATAACAGATAAAACTTACCAAGTTATCATCTGGGCAACTATCGAGGAAGGATTAAAATTCATTGGTGCACTAATCATAATCTTGTCTTGTGGTTGCGTTGAAGAACCAATAGATTACCCAATGTATTTCATCGCTGTTGCACTTGGTTTTGCTGCATTTGAAAACATACTTTATCTATTGCAACCAATCAATACGAATGGAACGCTTGTGGGCATGTTCACTGGTAATTTACGCTTCTTGGGTTCGACACTATTGCATCTAATTGCTTCATCCATGATAGGTAGTGCCATGGGACTGTCATTTTATATTAGACAGTACAGAATACCTTACACTTTTATTGGATTAATCTTTGCAATAGTATTGCATAGTGCCTTTAATTTTTTTATAATGAAAGGAAGCGGTGAAAACTTTTTAGCAGTTTTTGGATTTCTTTGGGTTATCGCGATTATTAACATACTCATATTTGAAAAACTAAAGCGTATGGGTTACGAAGTAACTCCCACAACATAAACAAATTATATTTATATGAAAAACAAATCATTTCTAGAGCGTCTTACAGGTAGTATTCGTTTGAAAGACGAAGAAGAAGATTCTTCTTTCCTCTCTAATACAGAAGGTGCCAAAAAAATAAGTTTATCTGATAAAGGATCCATGGAAACAAGTAAAGATTACAAAAAAGAATCATCTCATTGGGAAGAAGAGGAGGATGCCCAACTAACTATTGATGTTTACCAGACTCCTGCTGATATTATTATTCAAACTATGGTAGCAGGTGTTCAGCCAGAAAACTTATCTATCACAATCACTCGTAGTATGGTTGTCATTAAAGGTAAGCGTGAAGAAAGTCGCTCGGTTGCTACTGATGATTATTATGTTCAGGAATTATATTGGGGTTCATTTTCAAGAACAATTTCCCTGCCTGAAGAAGTTGATCCAGAAGAAGCAGAAGCAGTTGAGAAACATGGACTACTTCGAATCAAGATGCCAAAGATAAATAAAGACAAGGAAACAAAATTGAAAATCAAATCAATTTAACTCTTACAAAAAATCACCCATTGGGTGATTTTTTGTAACATACAGAAGGTTTGACAAAGCATTAAAAAAATGTTATATATCAAGGTAGATTCAGTTCTTTGCATTTTTTGACTTCTCAAATTATGTGAATTTTCAGGTAAGCCAATACTATATTGGTTGATCTGATAATTCACATAAATAAATTAATTTAATTAAAAATTCAAGTTAAAAATGAGAAATCAAACAAAAAAAGTTTTACTACAAACAATTCTAACAACCAGTTTAATTGCTTTCGGATTTGCAATTTCACCAATTATTGAACTTGCTTCTAATCTAGACATGCCGTTCGTCAATATTACATACTCGGAATTTAATTATTTCGGATATGAAGTTCCCGAAAAAGAACAATTGCGAATGATAGCATTCTTTGGAATGTTTTCAATAGCAACATTCTGGATAGCATCCTCTTGTGTAAATGAGATTAAATACCTCAAAAATGAAGATACATATCTTCAAATACTCGAAGAAGAGCAATATAATGATGAGATTGTAAAAAATCTTGAAAAAGAATTGGACGTAGAAGAAATTACAAAAAACGGAGTTAGTTGTATATATGTACATGAACATAGTTCACACCGTTCAAGACTCTAATAAAAAAGCCGCTTCTTAAAAGAAGCGGTATTTTTTTACCTCATACTTGTATTAATATTTATTTACCTTATTTGTGCCTAGGCCCAGATTCGGATGATTCCAAAGTGTTTACAGGTCTTTGATTGTTATCTTTCTGACACACTCAGGACCAGATTCGGCTACTACATAGCCAGGTGCTTTTCAATCAACTATCGTTGATAATGAAAAACCTTTCGAATCTGGTACGGAAGCAAGCAGTTGCTTCCTCCTAGGCACAATATAAAAAAGCCTCATATGAGGCTTTTTTATATTGTGCCTAGGAGGAAGCAACTGCTTGCTTCCGT
>JAIOQC010000029.1 GCA_021413565.1 Candidatus Nomurabacteria bacterium | reverse complement strand
TTCAAAGTTTATGATGCTAATAATTTAATTATAGGTATACGCAGAGGTACAACTTACATTCCACCGAATCAGCAATTTGCTATTTTCGAGTCTCGTTTTGAAGCAGGGCAGAGTACTATAAAAAGTGTATCGTTTGATTTTATTGGTGATATTGTTTGGCTCAAGAAATCTCCGATAATTCAAACACTTCCAATTCGTGCTGAGCAAATTTCGATGAGTGAAGACTTAACTTCACCATCACTTGAAGCACTAATTAGAAATGATTCTATTTATGATATGCCACCATTTGATGTGATTGCTATTTTATATGATGCAGAGCGTAATGCCATAACAGCTTCTAAGACTCGCTCAGAAGGTTTGTATAGTAATACAAGTTCACCAGTATTTTTTACATGGCCTCAAGCATTTACTCAAAATGTTGCGACAAAGGATGTTCTTATTCAGATTAATCCTTTTGAAACTGAGTTTTAGATATATTTATTTACTCAGAATTTATCCGTATTTATGACACTATTAAACAGTGGAGCACAGAAAATTTCAAGCGGAGTGGATTGGCTGTTATTTGTTTTTCTTTTGCCAATCCTTGGAGCAGGGCTTGTTACAATGAAGTCTTTTACTGAAGATACACCATTTTTTTCTCATCAGTTGATGTGGATTGCTATTTCTTTTATTGTATTTTTTATTTTTTCTTATATTGATTTTCGTTTTTTAAAACGAACTGATATTTTGGTATTTCTTTTCTTGTTTTTTTCTGGCTTACTTGTATTGCTATTTTTTATTGGTAGTACTATAAATGGAGCACAGAGTTGGTTTTCTTTTGGTGGTTTTTCTTTTCAACCTTCAGACATGATTAAGTTGGTTGTGATATTAATGTTGGCTAAGTATTTCTCAAGAAGACATGTAGAAATCAATGATTTTAAGCACATTTTTATATCAGGATTATATGCGTTCATACCACTTTTATTGGTCTTTGCTCAACCAGATTTCGGCTCAGCAGCGATTATTTTCTTTATTTGGTTCGGTATGACATTGATTTCTGGAATCTCAAAAAGACACTTACTTTTTGTTGGTGCAGTTGGTGCAGTTGCAGTTGCAATTCTTTGGATTTTTGTATTTCAACCTTATCAGAAGGCTCGTGTGATGGACTTCATCTCTCCGCTCTCAAATATCCATGGTTCAGGGTATAATGTTTATCAATCAACAATTGCTGTTGGTTCAGGGCAAGTCTTTGGTAAGGGTGTTGGTTTTGGCACGCAATCTCGTTTGAAGTTCTTACCAGAATATCAAACAGACTTTATTTTTGCTGCTTTCGCTGAAGAATGGGGTTTCATTGGAGTTTTACTATTGTTTATTTCTTTAGGTCTGGTTATTTGGAGAATATTACATATAGCACTTCTGGGTTCAACAAACTTCGAAATATTATTTGGAGTAGGACTCGCAATTTATTTTATGACTCATTTCATTATTAATATTGGAATGAATATCGGTGTGATGCCGGTGACGGGGATTACTTTACCATTTATGAGTTATGGAGGTTCGCATTTGTTGACAGAGTTTATGGGATTGGGTATTTTGATGGGAATGAATAGGTATCGTAGAGTGGCGCAT
>JAIOQC010000020.1 GCA_021413565.1 Candidatus Nomurabacteria bacterium | reverse complement strand
TAAGGGAATAAAGGTTCGAGTGGTTTTTCTGTCTGATTCGGCAAAGAACGCCATCCGTGAATATCTGAAATCCCGTAAAGACCTTGATGTGCCCCTTTTCACTCAATTCTCTCGAAACAAATCAAGCCCAAAGCAAGGCTTTGGGCTGGGAGAGGGCAGGCTAACTCCTCGTTCGATTGAGAGGATTGTTCGGACATCAGCAATTAAGGCTGGTATATCCAAGAAAGTTACTCCTCACGTTATTCGTCACTCATTTGCTACTGACTTACTTTCCAACGGCGCCGACATTCGTTCGGTTCAGATGATGCTAGGGCATGCCAATATTGCGACAACTCAGATTTATACCCATGTCACCGACGCCCAACTACGAGATGTTCACAAAAAGTTCCACGGTAAAGGTAAGTAATGTATACTCATATATATGAAGATTATCAGTTGGAACACTAATGGTCTACGAGCAACAGCCAAGCAGGGACATTTTAATCCCCTGTTTTCTAAATACAAACCAGATATTGTTTGTTTACAAGAAACAAAAGTCGAGGAAGTTCAACTGTCAGAGGATGTGAAAAATATTAAAGGTTATACTTCTTACTTCTCACATTCAAAAGGTAGAAAAGGATATAGTGGTGTGGCTGTGTATACAAAAATCAAACCAGTAAAAGTTGAAGAAGTTTTGGGTGTGGAAGATTTAGATGCATAAGGCCGACTTCTTGTACTTTATTTCAATAAAGATGCCTTTGGTTTTAATAAAAAAACCATTCTTTTGAACTGCTATTTTCCCAATGGTGGAGCAGGTCCGGAGCGTCTAGATTATAAACTTCGTTTTTATGATGAATTTTTGGAATTTATAAATAAGAAAAAAAAGGCTGGTTATGCAATTATCTTTACTGGTGATATTAATACTGCCCACCAGGCAATTGATTTGGCTCGTCCAAAAGCGAATGAAGAAAACACAGGATTCCTGCCTATTGAGCGGGCATGGATTGACCAAGTTGTGAGTTGTGGTTATGTTGATACTTTTCGTACAATTCACCCAAATAAAAAGGATATGTATTCTTATTGGGACCAAAAGACTGCATCTCGTGACCGAAATGTTGGCTGGCGTATTGATTACTTCTTTGTATCTCTTGATATTATGCCTAAAATTAAAGATTCAAAAATGCTAACTGATTATTTGGGTTCTGACCACTGCCCTATTGTACTTGATGTTGTTTAATTGTGACGATATTGACTTTATCTGGTTCAGAATGTAGTATGAAATTCATGGAGCGTACAAACACACAATTTACATTTCCCTATTTTACACCCGCACATAATTTGGTGTCTGATTTTTGCGCTTAACTCCTTACAATTTAATCGCAAGCATGAGCCACCAAACAGGTGGCTCTTTTGTTCTTTAATTTGAACCTTAACATTTAAATAAACTTAATTTCTAAAAAAATGAAAAAATTAGAAAATGTTGACACTGCAATTGTTGTCGGCAATGGCTCACTCGCCCAAAAATTAACACGCAAACTTATGACTAGTGAGTTTGGTAAGGTAGTTATTATAGTTTCTATTGGAAATTATAAAAAAATCATGGAATCCTACCTCTACTCTCAAAGTGGTTTGCCGATTTACACAAATTTACAAGCAATATCTTCTGCTCGGTCAATTGTTTTTGCTTTTGATCAAGTTGAATCAGAGAATGTTCTGAACATGTTGCGTCATGTAAAATTCAACACAAAGCAAGAGTACGAAATAATCTCTTTCGTTCCAGATCTTTCTAAGGAAAACATAGAAAGAAGCATACCCGTGTGCAATAATTGCTCTATTACAAGAGCAGATTTCCATGGTGGTGCATCCGGCTCTATGAATGAGATTATCGCTGACAAATACTCTGATGTATTAAACAGATTAGGTGTTGTGTCAGTTTGGCCTACTTATTCAATTTAGAAATGTAAAATTTGAAGTATATTACTTCGCAAAATCTCCCTAGCATTTAATGCAGGGAGATTTTTTAATACCTTTTATACCCCATGCTTCTTGTGAAGCTTCCCCACTTCTTCTTTTTCTAACTCATCTTTCTTTTCCTTGCTCTTAGTACCGATTTCTTTTAATTCATTGTCAGATAACTCATTGAGAGTTAATACTTTTTCTTTCAAATAAGATATTTCATTTTTACTTGGATCATCTAGAACTTCTTCTAAAAGTATATGAAGCATCCAGCCAATTCTCGGACTAGGTTTAATTCCAAGACTTTGAATCACTCCCCCGTTTATAACAAGTTGTCCAACTGAAATTGGGTCATGCAAGACTTCTTCAATCATTGCGTGGTATTTACGCAAACGATAAGGTGCTTCAACTTTCTTCATACCAACACGGTCACATTCTCTAATTTCCATTAATTTCCAGATATTTTCTTTTCCAACTTTTGCAATTATTCTTCGAACTGCTGAAAGTGTAATTTGAGCAGTGTCAGAGAAGAACATGTGGTTACGCACTAAAGACACTACTAAGTCTGTAGTTTTTCTTGGATACTTAAGTCTATCCATAATTACCTTGACCATTCTTTCCCCAATTACCTCATGACCATAGAATGTGTATTCTTTCTTTTGTCCTGGTCTGCGTGAACGAGGTTTACCAATATCGTGGAAAAGTGCCGCTAATCGTATTTCATGTGAATAGCCCTTTTGTGCAGCGTTGTTTAATGCAGCCAAAAGATGTTCAAATACATCATATATATGTGCACCACCTTGTTCACAGCCAATACCTTCCTCAAGTTCTGGAATAATGTATTTGAGTAATCCTAATTTTTGCAACAATCCAACACCTTGTGCAGGATTAGAACTTTGAATAATTTTATTGAATTCATCTTGAATTCTTTCTTTTGCAATATTTTTTAATAGTTCTGATTTATCCACAATTGCCTGCATGGTTTCATGTGAAATGGCAAAATCAAGTTGCACAGAGAATCTGACGGCTCGGAGCATTCGTAAAGCATCTTCGTTGAATCTGTCGGATGGCTCCCCTACTGCTCGGACAACTTTGTCCTTTATGTCCTTTATACCATCAAACAAATCTACCAACTGTCCTTTAGAAATACTGTAAGCCAATGCATTAACAGTAAAATCTCGTCTTTTTAAGTCATCTTCGAGCTTATCACTAAACTTTACCTCATCAGGATGCCTAAAATCACTATATTTTGCCTCTATTCTATATGGAGTAACCTCTATAATGTCATACTTAGTTTCATGTGCAACAGATTCGAGTGTTCCATGTGTAACGGGTATACAGACCCCTACTGTTCCGAAGGTATTTTCATATATGGTCTTTTCAAAAAGGCCTATGATTTCTTCGGGCTTAGCATTTGTTGTGATATCCCAATCTTTCGGTGTTCTGCCTATAACAAGGTCACGGACACATCCACCAACAAGAAAAACCTCAAAATTGCCCTTTTCGAGTGTTTCTGTTACATGTGTAACATATGAGGGTATTTTTGAGTTGTCGATTATTTGTTCCATAGAATATTTGTGGTCAGACATAGTTTTCTGTTGAAAACTTGCATGACCTTGGCTCGCGCCGTCGCGCTCCGCCTTGCACAAAATGTCCCACATTTTGTGCACCCAGAGGGATTCGAACCCCCAATAACGGTTCCGAAGACCGTCGTGATATCCATTTCACCATGAGTGCTTGATTTCACCAGTTTTTTGCGACTGATTTATTGTATACTAAAATACTATTTTAGTAAATAACCTTATAAAATAAGCCACTATTTTATAATTGCATTTTTTGTAGAAAATGATTATAATTTAGCAGTTATTTTGGATTATTAGGTTGGTTTAGTAGTTTTTACTAATTGTCATTAGTAAAATAGAAGAAAGATTTATTCATAGAATAAATGCGGGATTGGTTTAGTGGTAGAACACGTCCTTGCCAAGGATGAGACAGGAGTTCGATTCTCCTATCCCGCACAAAAAGATATTTTTTAAAATTACACCTAGTATAATCACGGCTGACCTTTATTTGTCTCTTATACACACAAAAAAGACTTAAAAATTAGCATTTTTGTGGATAACTATGTGGGCATTGTTTATAAAAGACAATATTGCAACAAGACTACTAGACACGAACATTGTTATTGTTTAGGAATATATCCTTATTTTATAAGGTTATATATGTAAGACAAGATTTTGAAGGTTAAAATATGTCCAATAAGTTAAAAAGTGTTTCACGTGACACACATTGCAGGTTGCACATGTAACAAAATGAATCCAAATGAAGATTTTTACGTCACAATCTCAAAAAATAGGTAAAATAGGCGAGGATATTGCTATTAAGTTTCTTATGAAACATGATTTCTCTATTTTGGAGACTAATTATACTAAGAAATGGGGTGAAATTGATATAATTGCTCAAAAGAATCATAAATTCTTCTTTATTGAAGTAAAATCTGTTTCTCGTTCATTAGTGAGCACAGTTTCTGAGAATATAGAAGGAGATGATAATGTTATTCGTGAAACAGAAAATGATTATCAACCTGAAGACAATATGCATCCTTGGAAGAGAAAACGTTTAGCGAGGACTGTTGAAACCTATTTGATTTCCCAAAGAGTAGGGAATGTCGAATGGCAATTTGATGTTTTGTTGGTTTATTTGGATTTAAAGACAAAAAGAGCTCGAGTAAAAGTTATTGAGAATGTTATCCTTTAACTGTGATATAATCTAAATATGAGTAAATATCAATCAAAAAGTATATTTTATATAGTATTTTTAATAGTTTTACTTGTAGTTGTTTTCTTTTTATTGCGTAAAACTGAGGCTCCTACAGAAAATGATGTTACACAAGAAACATCAAAGTCTGTTGAAACAATAATTAAAGTTGGAAACGATGAAATTAAGATTGATTTTCCCACTAAAGGACAAATCATATCTTCTGGTTTGCTAGAAGTTAAAGGACAAGCAAGGGGTAGTTGGTATTTTGAAGCGAATGCACCGTTTGAAATTCAAGATAATAATCACAATAAAATTGCTCAAAGTTATGTAACAGCACAAGGGGAGTGGATGACGACAGAATTCGTGCCGTTTGTGGGTAAGATTAATTTTGTAGTTCCAGAAGGTGTCACAGAAGGATTTGTTGTTTTTAGGAATGATAATGCTTCAGGCGAACCACAGTTTGATAGGAAGTTAGAAGTTCCAGTAAGATTTAAATAATCTATGTCAGACAAAATTTTACTAAATAAAGATAC
Source organism: Candidatus Nomurabacteria bacterium (assembly GCA_021413565.1). Classification (GTDB taxonomy): domain Bacteria; phylum Patescibacteriota; class Minisyncoccia; order Phycocordibacterales; family UBA9973; genus UBA8515. The sequence goes on along the minus strand of JAIOQC010000020.1, from coordinate 51 downwards.
GCACAACTTTAGTGAAAGCGATTTGCCGTGCCTTGTCACATATGCCGAAAA
>JAIOQC010000033.1 GCA_021413565.1 Candidatus Nomurabacteria bacterium | reverse complement strand
CATTTAATTTAGGTTTATGTTTAAGTATTGATTCGATTGATGTATGAACAACACTGCCTTGCAATAAACTCTCTGTTTTTGGAGTTGGTAATTGTAAAAAACTACTAAAATACCATTTCCATGGGCATTCAAAAAAGTTATTAAGAAGTGTCACAGACACATTCTTTTGCATATATTCCATTGATATAATATTCGCCAACTCTTTCGTTCCGATTAATTGTTTAATTGATTTTGACTCTACATAAGCTTTTGGATTATCACCTGCAATATATGATATTGATTCTTGCAGGGTGTGATGTGTTATGTGAGTATTTGCTATCTCACTTACAATATGTGCAAGTTCAAGCGTTGCCCCCGAAAGAGATTCCTGTGCGTATGAGAGTGTACAGAAATACTTGGAACGTGTAAGTGCTACATAGAGTTCCCGCTTTGCAGTTAATTCATCTTTTGCTTCCATTAAAACTTCGAGTTTTTCTGGAACCGAAAAACCTCTGCGCTTCCCATTCATAAGAGTACTTTCGTTCATATGCGCAATATGAACCACATCAAACTCAAGTCCCTTTGAACCGTGAAGTGTCATTACATTAATACCAACATCTGTGCCAATAACTGTAAGTGGTATATGGTGATGATAAGATTCAAGCCGGTCGAGATAATCTATGAAATCTTGTAGTTTTCCATGTGGATATTTCTCAATATGTGATACTGCAAGATGTAAATAAGTGCGTATGACTTCGACATTTCGTACTAGAGTCTCATGATCTTTGGCAGTCTTAATAAAATAATCTTCACCAATGATTTGTATCAATGTATAGATATCTTTTGTCGAAGCATCACTAATAAAGCGTTCGAGATTCTGTCCGAGTAATCGTATGGGATTACTATTAGAGAATAAATTATCTTTTTGACCGTCTTTATTTATGAGTAAATCTTGAATTGATAAATTACGAGTATTAATACCTTTTATAAATGCATGGGCTTCAAGTGGAGCAATGCCTGACATTGGTGTAAATAATAATTCACCAAGTGACACATTATCATACGGATTTGCAAGAACTTTCAGGATATTTCGCAATATCTGTGTTTCGTTCATATCAAAAAAAGAACTATTATTTCCAACAGATACTGGCAAACCCATATCACGAAGAATACGCACTGCGGAACGAACATGTTTATTCTTCGGAACAAGCAACGCACACTGTTGTGGAGCAGTACCGTCTTGGATTTTCTGTTTAAAATATTTACCTGCCAGAAGTATTTCATCACGCTCATATTCGCACGGATATAATTCTATTGGATAATTTTCTGCCATAGCACTTGAGAGTTTCCCTTCAGCAAGACTACTTTCTAATAGTGCATCAGCAATATCAAGTATTGTTTGTGTTGAGCGATAGTTGGAAGTCAAAGTCACTAAATGTGCCTTTCCGTAAGTATGTTTAAAATCTTCAAAGTATGATATATTCGCACCACCGAATCCAAAGATTAATTGTCTATCATCCCCCACCACAAAAATATTTGGGTTCTCAACATCACCCCAGACTGCTTTCAAAAATTCATTTTGTATTCCACTTGAGTCTTGGTGTTCATCAACAAGAATATACTGGTTTTCTTCTTGAAGACTTGCTCGTACATCATCTGAAGTCTGTATAATATCAAGTGCGTATGACAATACATCATCATAATCCATATATCCCAAATCTTTCTTGTATTGCTCATAGAGTGCAAAAAATGTCACGGCTTCTTTTGAGCGTTCTAGAGATTCGATTTTCTTTTGTGCTTCTTTTTTTAATTGTCCTTTTGTTTCACCTCGACTTGAAATATTTTCTTCATCATTTTGTATATTTTTAATATCTTTTTCAATCATCAATCCAAAATCAAATGAATTTATGTGTTCACGCTTTAGAAGTGATATTAGTGATTTCAAATCATTAAAATATTGCGCAGGGTTCCCACGTGGACGTAAGTATTCCCAATCATTGTTGTGAAGTATCTCATCATAAAGTAATACTTGTGCTTGTTCGTCTAACAATTTCGGCAAAACATCTATATCAAGTAATTCAAAATTTTTCTCAACAAGTTTTTGTGCAAAACTATGAAAGGTTGAAACTTTTACTTCATTTGCAGTATTACCAATATATTTCGCAAGGCGCCCCCGCATAGCGTGCACTCCACTATTCGTAAATGTCAGACAGAGTATTTCATTGGCCTTTGTTTGGTTTTCACTATTTAAAATATGGGCAATACGAAGAGCCAAAACTTGAGTCTTGCCAGTGCCAGGACCTGCAATCACCATTACTGGCCCCTCAATAGCATCAACAGCTTCTTTTTGAGCAGGATTTAGTGTGGCATAAGCTTCATCAAATGGAGTCATATTCATAAAATCATTATACAGAATAACAAGACTTAAAACAAAATTGCACCGAACTTTACAAGTTCGGTGCAATAACGGTTATTACTGATTGATTCTATCATAGAACCAATTTTGAAAAGGATTCCAATCCTTAAAAAATATCACATTGTGATTGTCCACAATGTGAAGTGGGGTTAAAACTGAACCCAACAATACTTTATTAAATATATCTAACATTTCCTTTGTTTCTTTAAATCTATTCAAATCATCAAAGCTGATATTGTGCATATAGACAAAATCAAAGTCAAATACATCTTCGTTTGATTTTACATCATTCATAAAAACGATGTAACAATTTTTCAAAAAAGACCGGATTAAGAATTTATCTACATCAACAGTCACATTTAACACTAGAATCTTTTTCATTTTATATTTGTTTGTTTTGTTTATTATAACATATATAATACACATTTGTCAAATCAGATAAACTGCACAAAATACGCTATAATACACAAATGCAAATACTATATTCATATTTGAAAAATTATTGGAAGTTACTTTTATTATCACTATTACTCGCAACTATCAACCAAGTCTTCTCATTACTTGACCCACTAATTTTTCGTCATATTATTGATGACTACGCTACAAAGTTTGATCAATACACCTTTCCTCAATTCCTCCGTGGTGTTGGATTATTACTGGGTATGGCCGTAGGAGTGGCTTTCGTCTCTCGTGTTGCGAAAAACTTTCAAGATTTCTATGTGAACACTATTACTCAACGCCTAGGTGCGAAAATGTATGCTGATGGAATAAAACATTCACTCGAACTCCCCTATCAACAATTCGAAGATGAACGCAGTGGCGAAACACTTGGTAAAATTCAAAAAGCTCGAACTGATTCACAAGAATTAATTAGTTCAGTCATCAATGTTATCTTTGTAACATTAGTTGGTTTTGTCTTTGTAATGATTTATTCAATTAAAGTATATTGGCCAATCGCTCCTTTATACTTCTTAACTATTCCAATAATTGGTGGAGTAAGTATTATATTGAGTCGCAAGATTAAAAAGGTACAACAAATGATTTTCGCAGAAACTGCTTCGCTTGCTGGGGCAACAACTGAATCTTTGCGAAATATTGAATTAGTCAAAAGTTTAGGATTATCTGACCAAGAAATAAAAAGATTAAACAATGCTACTGAAAAAATTCTTTTACTAGAATTAAAGAAAGTGAAATATGTCCGAAGTCTATCTTTTGTGCAAGGAACAATTGTGAACTTTGCGCGAACAGCAATTCTGTTTGTAATGTTGTATTTAATATTTTCTCAAAAAATTACTTTTGGTGAATTCTTTTCTTTGTGGATATACTCATTCTGGCTTTTCCAACCGTTACAAGAACTTGGCAAAATTATTGGCACATATAGAGAAAGCCAAGCCTCACTTGATAATTTTAAAAATATCCTAGAAACTCCCATACAAGAGAAACCTAAGAACGCTATTCTTATCAAAGAAGTAAAGTCAGTCACCTTCTCTGACGTAGCCTTTCAACACAAATCTGCAAATAACGAGGCGCTCCGAGGTGTGTCTTTTGAAGCACATCGAGGTGAGACTGTGGCTTTTGTTGGACCATCTGGCTCAGGCAAAACTACGCTCGTAAAACTACTTGTAGGACTATACACACCTTTGCGTGGTGCAATTAAATACAATAATAGTAAGCATGACGAGATTGATATTGATAGCCTGCGTACTCAAATTGGCTTTGTAACTCAAGACACACAACTCTTTGCTGGAACAATACGAGAAAATCTACTTTTTGTTAATCCAAATGCGACTGATGAAATGTGCATAGAAGCTTTGAATAAATCAGCATGTCAAAACCTATTAGCACGTGCTCAAAAAGGTCTTGATACACTCATTGGTGAAGGTGGCGTGAAAGTATCCGGTGGTGAGAAGCAACGCCTATCAATTGCTCGAGCATTGTTGCGTAAACCAAATCTACTTATTTTTGATGAAGCAACATCATCACTTGATTCCCTAACTGAACAAGAAATATCAAAAACAATACAGTCAATTTCTGAAACAAGAGAACACATAACAATTTTAATCGCCCATAGACTCTCAACAATTATGCACGCAGATAGAATCTATGTCTTAGAGAAAGGTCTTGTGATTGAATCAGGTAAACACAATGATTTGATTGCACAAAAGGGTCTCTATGCTGCTATGTGGAGACAACAAATTGGAGAGAAACAAGATTAAATTATTTGAATATAATTAATTCTTTTGGCGATTTTGTGAGTGCTACACAAGCCTTGTTTGTAATTAGACAAGTATCTTCAATACGAATACCTAATTTATTTTTTATATAAATACCTGGCTCAATCGTAATAACCATATTTTCTTTGAGTTTTGGCTTGGTCAACTTGTAGTATAGTCGTGGACCTTCATGAATCTTTGTTCCTACCCCATGACCGAGCATATGTATAAAATACTTCTTGTATTTGCCAAGTGATTCACGAACCACAGAATCAACACTAGCACAGGCAATACCTGCTTTTGAATGCACAATACCTAGAAGTTCACTTCTTAAAATTAAATTATAAAGCATTTCTTGTTCAACTGTTGGAGTGCCAATAAAAATAGTCCGTGTCATATCAGACATATATTTCTCATACACAACACCAAAATCTATAATAACGAAGCCTGACAAAATACTACTTGTAGATTGTGGGTGAATCTCATTCCCTGCCTTTTCGCCTGAAGTGACAATCGGCTTGAAACTTGGTTTTAATTTTCTTATTTTAATTTGATATAGTATAAAATCACGGAGTTCTATCTCTGTCATACTCTTTAGGTCTTGCCTAAGGAGTTTTGTAAAAATAGCATCCGTTATACCACAGGCTTTTTTGATTTTATTAATTTGTTCTTTTGTTTTTATTTGAGCCATTACTTTTGTAGATAAGCCAAATGATAATCACGCTTATAGATACGATTATTAAATGTTGTATAACCTGTTTTCTTTTCTAATGACAGTATAGTAAATAACGAACCATACATTTTAATAAAATCTTCTTTGGAAAATACTCGCTCAGTTAAACCAATTTCTTTTAGGAAATATGTATCATATTCTTTCGCTGGACTTTGTTTGAGTAAGTTCTTTACATTTTTATTGCCATCTTTTGCTAGTGCTCTTACAAAGAAATATCCACCCTTTTTTAATACACGAAAAACTTCAGATAAATAAATCTCTCGTCCTTTCTCGTCTAGTGAATTAGAAGATGTCACATCAATTACAATATCTACTGTTTCATTTTCAATTGCATAAGGAGTACCAATATCACCTAGTCGATAATCTACAAGTACCCCCATGGCTTCGGCACGCTTCCTTGCAATACCTAAGGCAATTTTTGAAATCTCAATACCTATTACATTATTACCTTTCTCTGCCAAGTAATTGGCGTTTCGTCCAGTACCACAACCCAAGTCAAGAATTGTCCTATTTTCAATTACATACTTCTGTGACTTTTTAAGATATTTGAAAAATCGTAATGTGTCGGCTTGTGGACCATCATTTTTAGTAACGAGTAATGGATTCCTATATTCATTTTCCCAAGCATATCCTTGATTGGTCATATTTATGATCTTGTAATATCACGAGGATAAAATGCATCAACAATCCAATCGTTTGTAATCTTTAATCTTTTTGATCCTGAGATGAATTTAGATAAATAAATGACACGCCAAATAATCCAAGCAAATGCTCCATAGAATAAAATACCCTTGAGATTAGCCACTGCATGCCATCGTCCAAGTGATGCAAGTTCTCCTTGTGATTCATACACAAATGGTAGGAGTTTTTTACCAGCAAAAAGTCTTTTGATGTTACCACCAGTATGCAAGCCTTGTTTTTCTGCAACCTGTGCAAGCATTGGTAATGATTTACCATTAGGGCCTTGCATACTTGCCATATCTCCAAGAATGAAAACATTGTCATAATTCGCAATTCTTAGTGTCGAATCAACAACAACTCGCCCACCTGCATCATACTGTGCTTCATGAGTAAAAAAAGATGGATTAGGTTTAACTCCTGCTGTCCAGACTACATGAGAAACTGGCAAAACTGTATCGTTGATAAAAACAAGACTATCTTTACGAACTTCTTTTACAGCAGTATTTATCATTACATACACGCCCATCTTCCTGAGAGTTTTGAGAGCTTTCTTTCGTAATGTCGCATGAAAAGGTGTTAGAATATCATGGTCACGATTAATTAAATAAAGAGATACATCTGAACTATCAATTAAACCTTCGTAATATTTTGAAAAAGTCTTTCTAAATAAATCAGCAGCTTCAGCAACAAGTTCAACGCCAGTCGCTCCTCCACCAACTATTGCAAATGATAACAATTGTCGTCGTTCGTCTTTATCTCTTATTTCAGATGCTTTCTCAAAAGCATCAATAAATCTATTGCGCAATTTAATTGCATCACTCAAGTCTTTCAACACCAAACTATTTTCTTGTGCACCAGGAGTATTAAAGAAATTTGTTGTTGCACCCATAGACATAATCAATACATCGTAAGGTAATTCAGCAATGCTTGTTTTAACTATTTGTTTATCACAATCAATGGACAAGACTTCAGCAACATGCAATTTGGCACTTGATTTATAGATGAGTTGGCGAATAGACTCAACAACCTGATGATGAGCAATACTACCAGTAGCGACTTCGTGCAAGAGTGGTGTAAAAAGAAAATAATTTGTACGGTTTACAATAGTAACACTGATGTCTTTGCAATTAAATTCTTTTTGTAAACTTTTGTATGAATACAGACCACCAAAACCACCGCCGAGAATTACAATTTTTTTCTTTTCTTTTACCATTTTTGAATTCTATCATAAATACATTTTAAGGACTATAAAATCTCTAGGGGGTTGATTTTTCTAGGAAATATGCTATGATATACATAAACCAATAACACTAAAAAGCCAAATCGATGAAAAAGTCATTACTTTTAGCGGTAATTACCGTTCTTTTTTTAACCACCCTGGCAAATGCTCAGGAAGAAAAACATTTAGTAAAAACCATATTAAGCGTGGGAGTAATGGGTACAGTCGGTGGTTTAACCGAATTTTCTCATCCACAAATTCATGGTGAATACGGCATTGCGCCAAGTATCAACTTAATTACCAGAGCCACAAGGCACAAGGTAATGTACGAAACATTGCACAATGCATTCCAAACAATGCATGGTGTTAATCTACCTAAGCATTTCGATGCTTATGTTTTTTATCAAAAAAACTTCAATAAAACTGAACACAAGTATAGTGTCGGTATTGAGAAATTGATAGAAATGCATACCACAGAATTGGCAATCTTTGCCGAACTAGGTTCGCATACAGTATTTAAGCATCGCAGTAATTTTATTGCTATAGGTGTCACTATTTTGCCACAATGGTTTGTGATGAAAAAGTAATATTTACACGCAATACATTTTTAGGCCATCCAACTCGGGTGGCCTATTTTTTTTATACAAAAAGAAAACCCGCAATTGCGGGTTTTCTTGAAAGAATTTTATTAAACAATCTTCTTATCTCCACACATTTCGCAAGAATTACATCCACATACTTTCTTGCCAGTTGCATACATACCAGGACCTGACATTGAAATAGTTAATGCAGAAGCAAGTAGGATAAGGTCTAATTCGTAACCACCAATGAAACCAACCTTGTATTTAATAACAATAATTGCACCAATCATGATGGCACTAATTAGATAACCAGCGAGTCGTGTAAAGACACCAAGTACCATTGCAATACCAGCTAGTAATTCACCGTAAGCAACGATGTAAGCAAAGATTGCACTTATGCCCAATGAGCCAAAGAAACCAATCACGCCATCCATCATACCGATTTTCTGCCATCCATGAGCAATAAAGATTGCACCAAGAACAACGCGTAATATAAACAAACTTGCATGTGAGTTCATGCATTTTTCCGCACACATCTTTGAACACTTTGATATTATATTCATATAAAAATATTTAACTTATAAGTACAGATATTATATATCTAAAAACAGACTAAGTAAATAGAGAAAAAGGCCTGTTTGTGTATATAAACAGGCCTTTTAGAATGCTAATCATGATATTCAACATGTTGGTATGACTCCTTAACAGTCTCTATCTTTGACAGAACCCTTTTGAGTTCTTGGGCGACGATTTCTCTCATCTTTTTTGTATCCATATGATGATCATCACACTGAGGGCAAGCAGAAAGAATGGTTAGTGTAAACATATTAATATAAATTAATTTTGAAAGTACTATTCCCAGTAATCATTTAGTCTCGAAACTTTATGATCTGGCTTTTGGGTAGATACATCTATCCAAAAGCCAGATCATAAAATAAATATTTACTATAAAGCAAACACTAAATTATCCTTTATTTAATTCTCCAATAGCCTCATCTTCCAAATCAGCCTCTGCGTCAGCCTTAGTTGGATGTACGCGACCATCAATATGGTTTGGTGGAGTATACACAGTATAGACTTTTAAGTCCACTTCCCCTGTGTTAGTAAAATTGTGTCTTACGCCTGGCACAACAACGACTACATCGCCTGCAACAATTGGAAACTTTTGACCATCAAATTCCCCTTCCCCTGTTCCAGACAAAAAGAATAGAGTTTGCTCTGTATAATGATGCACTTCAGAGCCAATCTCACCATTTGGTGGAATACTCATAACAACTAATTGACTCTTTGAACCAGTGAATAAAACCCTACGAAAATTTGTATTTTCGAGCGTCTCTTTAATGATATTTATATGATAGTTTGTATTGCTCATAAGTACATTATACCATAAATGCGTACTAATAAAATAACACTTTTCATCTTTCTTTAAAGAAAGATGAAAAGTGTTATTTTATTAGTACGCATTTATGGTATAATG